>NZ_JBFEGH010000024.1:0-55002 GCF_047228925.1 Terribacillus jepli
AACACAGCAGTTAAGCTCTTCAGCGCCGATGGTAGTTGGGTTCGCCCCTGCGAGAGTAGGACGCTGCCAGGCAAGATATAAAAAATCCCTGATCCATATAAGGATCAGGGATTTTTTATATGGCTGAATGAAGGCGATGTGAGAAATTCCACCGAGGTTCCACATCTTTGATCTCAAATCGGTGGATTGCTTTGATTAGCTGGATACAAAGTTCTTGTTCCATATCTTCTTTCCAGGCATGGGGAGCGGAGCTGCTTAATTTTTTAATCTTGGGTTGAAAGCGGATAAGGACAGCTTCCATCGCTGCTATATCGTTTTCTTTTGCTCTGATTGTAAGATCAAGCAATGTGTTCAATTCAGTTTCCTCCTTTTTGGATCTGATCTATCAGCGCCTGGAGTGTTTGTTCCAGGCGCTTGATGTTTTGTTCAAGACGTATAAGCAGATAAAACGATACTACAATAGGGAATCCAAGATTACCGACCATGGAAATAATGGTTTCTGTTGTCATGGTGCATCTCCTTTCGACAAAACTGAACGGAGTTTCTTAAGTGCGGCTTGAATCGATTTTGAAACAGCTTGCTGCGATATATTAAATTTCTCGGCAATCTCGGTATGGGTGAGCTGGTGAATGAAATGGAGCTCTAAATAATCTCTCTGCTTCATGGGCAGTTCTTGAATAGCAATCAGGAGAGCAGGTTCATGTATTGCCTGTTCCCATCTGTATACAGTTTGATCTTCTCTTGCGACAAGCATATCCTTTTTGGTGGTTTCCTGTTCTTCGCTAGCTGGCTGATCCAGGATCGATAATTCCCTGCCTGAAAGTTTTGCTGCTTGTTTGCTGTAATTTCTTGCATAATAGCTAAGAGTCATCGTAAGGTAATTCGTTAACTGTATTTCTGTATAGAATTGCTGGAAAGCAGAATTAAGCTTTTGCAGATTAGCCGCAGAAGGATAACGCGTCGCTTGTTCGTATATCAACCGGTGCTGTTCCTCTTTCAAGAAGCCTTGCATCAAAGCTGTGTTTGGATGAATTATGTTATGCTTAGGCATTTCATTGCCGCACATATATGTTCCCCCTCTCAACTAGTAAACGAACATATGTTCTGTTTAAGTGTAAAAAAAATCAGCCTTTTTGAAAAGACTTTTTGGGACAGTCCCAACCTGCTCGTCCATTTGGGCTGCCAGCTGTAGGAATCATAGATGGGTTTCCTCCTACAACCTATAGTTTATAAAAGGTAAGAAATCCCCCCTTTGACAACGTCAATACGTACAAAGCGTACAAACAACATCCTTGAAAGGTGAACATAAACTTAGAATGCAAGATTGACAGGTATGAAGTTCGTTAGTTTAGGAGAAACTAACCTAACGGAGGTGGAGTATGATGAGCAAAGGCTGTTTATGCGGAATTTGTGATCAAGAGAAACAAGAAGGGATACATCTGTATCGTTTTTTTATCTGCAAACAATGCGAGCAGAAGATCATCCAGACAGAACCGAAGGAAGTGCAATATCATTATTTTGTAAAAAAACTTCGGAACTTGAATCAAATGACATTCCACTAAAGCCTGTACAAGGCTTTTTTCTTTCTGTATGTATGCGTATAATAAATGGAAAAAGCTAAAGGAAGAACGAAATGAATCAGTTAGATACGCCTTTATATACAAGATTGGTGCAGTTTGCTAAGAAAAAACCAATCTCGTTCCATGTGCCAGGCCATAAAAATGGAACGCTGTTTGAAAAAGATTCGTTCTTTCGGCATGCAGCGTTGCTGGATCAGACAGAGCTGCCGGGTTTGGATGACCTGCATGCCCCAGATGATGTAATTGCAGAGGCGCAGCAGTTAGCAGCGTCTTATTTTGGAGCACAGCAAACGCGTTTCCTGGTCGGGGGGAGCACGGTCGGGAACCTGGCGATGATACTAGGAGTCATTAACAGGAATGATGTAGTGCTTGTACAGCGCAACTGCCATAAATCGGTATTGAATGGTTTAGAGTTTGCTGGAGCAAAACCCGTCTTTTTAGCGCCGGTATATGATGATGATAAAGAGAGATATACACATCCCACGCAGGAAACAATGAAGGAAGCCATATCCAGATACCCGGAGGCAAAAGCACTTATAATGACGTATCCGGATTATTTCGGTACGGTTTTTGATTTGAAGGAAGCAGTGCAAGAAGCACATAAGCATAATATACCAGTGTTGGTGGATGAGGCTCATGGGGTTCATCTTCGGACTGCAGACACACTGCCTATGACTGCCTTAGAGGCCGGAGCAGATGTCATTGTCCAATCAGCTCATAAAATGGCACCTGCATTCACGATGGCATCGTATCTGCATTTGAATAGCGAGTACGTTTCCATTTCCTCTATCGATCGTTATTTGAGGATGCTGCAGTCCAGCAGCCCATCTTACTTACTGCTGGCTTCCCTAGATACAGCCAGGAAGTACTTGGCTACCCGTACGCCTGCGGATATGGATCATTTGTATAAAGCAGTTGGTGCTTTTCGGGAGCTGCTTGCTGCATCGGATTTATGGGAAGTGGAAAGACAAGACGGCGATTGGCTGAAAATTGTTTTGCGCGTACAACCTGGGTATCAGCCAAAACAGATTGCGAGTATGCTGGAATCTGCCGGTATTTTCCCGGAATTAGTTACAAATCGGCATATTTTGCTTGTTCATGGATTGGAAGCATTATCCGAAGACGAATTCGAGCGCGTTAAAATTGCCATGGGCGCGATGAAAAAACCAACCGAACAGGAGTCTCGGAATGCCGCTCATCTTTTTTCTGAACCTATCCAGGAGCTGAAGATAAGTTATGCAGAGATGGAGAAGCAGCTGCCGTATTTCACAAAGTGGTCCGATGCTGTCGGCTGTATTGCAGCAGAAGCGATCATTCCTTACCCGCCAGGGATACCAGTATTGGCAAAAGGAGAAATCGTTACAAAACAGCATGTGGAAATGATACAATTATGGAAGAATAACAACATCTCTTTTCAAAATGAACGCATTGAAGAAGGGATGTTCACCTATCGAGGGTTAAAAGAAGGAGAATGATTTTGACGGGATTGTTTATTACGCTGGAAGGCGGAGAAGGTGCAGGCAAAACGTCCGCTATACCGCTTCTGACAGCTCGATTGGAAAAAGAAGGCTATCAAGTGCTTGCTACCCGTGAGCCAGGAGGGATCGAGATAGCTGAAGCGATTCGCGCAGTGATTCTGAATCCAGCCAATACAAGCATGGATGGCCGTACAGAGGCGCTGCTTTATGCAGCTGCCAGAAGACAGCATCTGGTGGAGAAGGTGTGGCCAGCGCTGAAAAAGGGAATGATTGTACTATGCGATCGTTTTGTGGATAGCAGTTTGGCTTATCAGGGTTATACGCGCGGTCTTGGGATGGAGGAAGTGATGGAGATCAATCGATTCGCTGTCGAAACTACCATGCCGGATTTGACATTATTTTTTGATATTTCTCCAAAAGCAGGATTGGCACGAATTTCGGAGAATAAAAGTAGAGAACAGAATCGATTGGACTTGGAGGCGTTATCCTTCCATGAAAGTGTCTATGAAGGGTATCAGATTCTTCGGGAACAATACAAAGACCGCTATGTGACACTTGATGCTTCCAAACCGCTTGCCGATGTAGCAGAGCATGCTGTGCAAGCGATCATGGCTTTTTTGCAAGGTAAAGAAAAGTAGTGAAGAAGATTTGGAGGAGGAAATAAGATGAAACTAGTATTGGCAATCATTCAGGATAAAGACAGCAACAGGCTGACAGATGCGCTAGGAGACCAGAATTTCAAAACGACCAAGCTGTCCACGACTGGCGGCTTCCTGAAAGCAGGTAACACAACGCTGATGGTCGGGTGTGAGGATGATCAAGTCGATGATGTACTAGATATCATCAAGGACAATTGCAGTCAGCGTAATCAGATGGTGGCACCGATATCCCCTATGGGCGGCAATGCGGATTCCTATATCCCGAATCCGGTCAAAGTGGAGGTTGGCGGAGCTACTGTTTTCGTGCTGCCTGTCGATTCCTTTTTCAAGTTTTAAATAAAGGAGACAATACCGTTGAAAATCGGCCCTGATATACGTGCTCAGCTGGATGCTTCACGTAAGAACACGACACAGGCATCAGCTGAGCCAAAAAGATTTCAAGAGCTGGTGCAGTCCCAAAGCCGGAAATTGCAAGGACAGGAATTACAGCAGCTGATCTCAGACATCACCAAGCAAGGGGAACGACTCGCACGAACACGTTCGTTCCGTGAGCTTGCTTTGTATAAACGGAAGATTAAGAAGTTCATGGAAGATGTGAAGGACAATGGGATGGAGCTGCATCATGAGCATTCCTGGAACCAGCATGGGTCCAGGAAGCTTACGACTGTGCGGCAGATCGATGAGAAGCTGATGGAGCTGACTGAGATTTTGATGAATCAGGAAAAGCAGCAGATCGGTGTTCTCGGTCTGATCGGAGAGATCAAAGGCCTCCTTTTCAATCTTTACACATGAAGTAACTGATAAAGGAAGAACATTATGTCGAATTGGGCTGAAATGTCTACTAAACAGCCTGTTGTCAGCAAGATGCTCGTCAACAGCCTAAAACGCGACCGTATTTCTCATGCCTACATATTACAAGGATCGCGCGGAACCGGAAAAACAGCATTGAGCCGCTTGTTTGCCAAGAGTATCTTTTGCAAAAATCGTCATGGTGCCGAGCCTTGTAATGACTGCAAGGATTGCCGCCGCATCGATTCGGGCAACCATCCGGATCTCCATTGGATCGTACCGGATGGCGCCTCGATAAAAAATGATCAGATACTCCAGCTGCAAAAAGAATTTTCCTATACGGGGATGGAATCGGATCGTAAAGTATATGTAATGGAAGATGCGGATAAGATGACAGCCAATGCATCCAACCGATTGCTCAAGTTCCTCGAGGAGCCTGGTGCCCATACAACAGCAATTCTTTTGACGGAAAATAGTCAGGCACTGCTTCAGACCATCCAATCCAGATGTCAGATTCTAGCATTGCAGCCACTGCATGAAGGACAGTTTGAGAAACTACTCGTTTCGGAGGGCCTGCCGCAGTCATCAGCACGGCTTTTATCCCAGCTGACGCAGAATTATGATGAAGCAATGGAAGTTTCCAGTCAAGAGTGGTTTGCTAAAGCGCGAAAACTAGTGGTACAATTAGTAGAAGTGCTGGAAACCAGGCCTAATGAAGCGCTTTTGTTTATCCATAGTCAATGGATGCCTGTGATGAAGGATCGCGAGCTGCAGCAGCTGGCGTTACATCTGCTATTATTGTGGTTTAAAGACATTATCTATCTTTATGCTGACAGGCCGGATTCCATTATCTATATACAGGAGAAAGACAGGCTTGAGAACAGCCTTCGCCATTGGACGAGGCAGCGGGCCACAGATGCTCTGCAGTCCGTTATGGAAGCGAAACGCCAATTAGACCAGAATGTCCATCCTGCACTTGTCATGGAGAAATTAACACTTCAGATGCAGAGGTGAATGGGTAGATGCAAGTCATTGGTGTCCGCTTTAAAAAGGCGGGTAAGATATATTACTTCGATCCAGGCACACTTTCGGTTGCTTTGGACGATTATGTTATTGTAGAGACTGTTCGCGGCGTTGAATTCGGACGAGTTGTGCTTGCTGATAAGCAAGTGGATGAAGAGGATGTTGTCCTCCCTCTGAAAAAGGTAATTCGTATCGCAACAGACAAAGATAAATTCAGCGTAGCAGAAAATACAGAGAATGCTGCGCAAGCACATAAGATTTGTGAGAAAAAGATCCGGGAACATAAGCTTGAAATGAATCTGGTTGATGTCGAATATACTTTTGACCGGAATAAAGTCATATTCTACTTTACGGCAGATGGCCGTGTCGATTTCAGGAACCTGGTGAAGGATCTGGCTGCAGTCTTCAAGACTAGGATTGAACTAAGACAGATAGGGGTGCGTGATGAAGCGAAACTCCTTGGTGGTATTGGTCCTTGCGGAAGAATGCTATGCTGTTCCACTTTCCTGGGAGATTTTGAGCCAGTGTCGATCAAGATGGCAAAGGATCAGAATCTATCGTTGAATCCAGCGAAGATTTCTGGTTTGTGCGGACGGCTGATGTGCTGTCTGAAGTATGAAAATGATGAGTATGAAGAGGCGAAACGTGAGCTACCGGATTTAGGTGAAGCGATTCGGACTTCTTACGGATCGGGTAAGGTAGTTGGCTTGAACATTTTGGAACGGTTGATTCAGATTGAAGTGCCGGAAAAGGAACGGGTTATCGAGTACACCTTAGATGAACTGATCGAAGAAGGAGTTATCTCAACGCAAGCCATGGAATAATGGGGTGGAGAGACGGTGAATAAGAAGGAAATATTAGAGCATGTCACACAGATGGAAGAGCAAATCGGACAGCTATATAAGCAATTGGGTGATGTGAAGGGCCACGTGGCAAAGCTGTTGGAAGAGAATAACCGTCTGACAGTGGAAAACCATCATCTGCGCAATCGTCTTGACGGACAAGCTGAACAGGAACAGAAGGCTGGCGGCAAAGCAACACAGTCCAAGGAAGCACCGATTGGCGAAGGATACGATAACCTGGCTCGTTTATACGAAGAAGGATTCCATATCTGCAATGTGCACTTCGGCAGTCCGAGACGAAATGAAGATTGCTTGTTCTGTTTGACGTTCTTGAATAAGAATAAATGATGTGACGGCCTTTCTTACACTTAGTAGGGAAGGTCCTTTTTTGTAAATAACGAGAAGGGAATTAACTATATGGTGGAACTAAAAGGCGATGAGCGGCTGGATTACTTGCTTGCAGAAGAAAATATGCGCATTATCCAGAGCCCGACTGTATTTGCTTTCTCATTGGATGCAGTTCTCTTGGCTGATTTTGCATCAATCCCTCTTTCAAGAGGGAGGGTATTGGATTTATGCTCCGGTAACGCTGTGATTCCTTTGCTGCTCAGCAGGAGGACAAAAGCGAAGATGACAGGCGTCGAGATTCAGGAGCGCCTTTATGATATGGCAGTGCGGAATGTTGAACTGAATGGGTTGGAGGATCAGTTGGAGATGATACATGGTGATCTGAAGGAAATGCCAGCTGTCTTGGGGAATGGTCCATTTGATGCAATTACGTGTAACCCCCCTTACTTCAAGACACCAGGAAAACGCGAGCAGAACCTGAACGAGCATTTGACAATTGCCCGTCATGAAATCATGTGCACACTGGATGATGTCGTTCTGGCCTGCCGGAAACTTGTCAAACCAGGTGGAAAGGTCAGTCTCGTGCATCGGCCGGATCGTTTACTGGATATCGTCACTTCCATGCGCGAGCAGAAAATCGAACCGAAACGGATGCGGCTTGTTTATCCGAAACCTGGGAAGGAAGCAAACATCCTTCTGATTGAAGGTGTCCGTAATGGAAGTCCGGGTTTGAAAATCCTGCCGCCGCTTTATTCTCACAAAGAAGACGGAGGATATACGGCAGAATTAGAGGAAATCCTGTATGGCAGCAAATAAGCATCTTGTTTATATGCTGAAATGCAAGGATGGCAGTTTATATACAGGGTATACAAACGCGCTGGCTAAGCGCTTGAGGCAGCATGCTGCAGGTAAAGGAGCAAAATACACAAAGGGCAGAGGTCCTTTTATCCTTGTATATATAAGGGGGTTTGATTCCCGGGAAGCGGCGCTTCGTGAGGAATACCGAATCAAACAGCTGCCAAAACATCGAAAGTGGGCTCTCGTCCAAGAAGGAGGAAAGCAGTATGCAATCACAGAAAAGTTTTGATCAGCATGAAAAAGGCACGCTTTTCATCATACCGACGCCTATAGGCAACCTGCAGGATATTACGATAAGGGCGCTGGAGACTTTAAAACAAGTACATACTGTTGCCGCAGAGGATACACGAAATACGAAAAAACTGTTTAACCATTTTGAAATTTCGACACCGCTTATCAGTTACCATGAGCATAATCGGAAAGCGCGAGAACAAATGCTTCTCAATTTGTTGGAAGAAGGAAAGGATATCGGCCTGGTCAGTGACGCAGGTATGCCGGCTATAAGCGATCCGGGCCAGGAGTTGGTCCAAGCAGCAGCTGAAGCTGAGTTTCCGGTCGTTGTTCTGCCAGGGGCAAATGCAGCACTCGTCGCATTGGTCGGATCCGGACTTTCGACAGATGCTTATCAATTTTATGGATTCCTTCCACGAAAGAAGAAGGAATTGACCGGAGAATTGGAAAAGCTCCGAAAAGTGGCAGCAACACTGATTTTCTATGAAAGTCCGCATCGCTTGAAAGAGACGCTATCTGCCTTGCTTGTTAGTTTCGGTGATAGAAGGATTGCACTAGGCAGGGAGCTGACAAAACGATATGAGGAATTTCTGCGAGGAACAGTGCAGGAAGCATTGGATTGGGCTGCCTCTGAGACAGTGAGAGGGGAGTTCTGCCTTGTCGTGGAAGGTGCTACAGAAGCGGAACAGCTGGAAGAGGTGCAAGACTTTTGGCAGGATATGAGCATACAGGAACATGTCGAATGGTATATAGAAAATCAGGAACTACCTTCAAAACAAGCGATCAAGCAAGTTTCTGTGGATCGACAACTCCCTAAACGGGATGTGTATCAGGCTTACCATGTTGAGTAAACAGAAGAAAACCGCTCCAAAATGGAGCGGTTTTCTTTTATTTGTTCAGACGTGTTTGGATTTCGTTGATTAGCTCTTCTGCACCTTCGCGGCTAAGAACTAGTTTACCGTTTGCCAAAGACAAGTTGTCATCGGAAATCTCACCAGTGATGTGGCAAGTCATGTTCGGTTTGTATTTTTTCAGGATGATGCGATCGTCATCTACGTAGATTTCCAAAGCATCTTTTTCGTTGATTCCTAGTGTCCGGCGCAATTCAATCGGGATAACAACTCTTCCCAATT
This sequence comes from Terribacillus jepli, assembly GCF_047228925.1. Taxonomy (NCBI): domain Bacteria; kingdom Bacillati; phylum Bacillota; class Bacilli; order Caryophanales; family Bacillaceae; genus Terribacillus; species Terribacillus jepli. The sequence goes on from NZ_JBFEGH010000024.1 coordinate 8,942, forward strand.
CGTCTACTTTACGTACAATACCTGTTGATTTCATTTTTTGTTTCTCCTCTCGGGTGAGTATATATGTTTATTCGTCATTATTCGACAATTTAACTACTGCCTATCGTACCAGTGATTGACATATGTGTCAATTCAAAAAAATTGAATTCCAGCATTTTGCTGGCAAGAAAAACATAAGAAAGGGAATATTGTGGGTCTTTTAGACCATTATAATGGTTGTATATGTAAAATAAGTAAGATAAATAGTGATAAATAAATAGAAAGATGATAGTGGAGTTTTGTCGAGTGCTCGACATTATTCGACACATCGAACTCATGTGTCGGATTATTACCATAGAAATACGTATATCTGCTCATTTTTTTGTCGCCTATGGAAAGAAAAAATTTCTGCTGGATTGGAATTTATGACTGAAAGTCGCTACAATAGAGAATAAGTGTAATAGCGATACGAGCGGCTCACGCTGGTGAGCTTTTTTATAATGGAGGGTTAGCAGATGCAGAAAGAGAATAAAACATTTTATATTACTACGCCAATCTATTATCCGAGTGGCAAGCTGCACATCGGACACGCCTATACGACAGTAGCTGGTGATGCGATGGCTCGTTATAAGCGTCTGCGCGGATATGATGTCGCGTATTTGACAGGTACGGATGAACATGGTCAGAAAATCCAGCGCAAAGCGGAAGAACAAGGTGTGACGCCGCAGGAATATGTAGACAACATCGTAAAAGATATTAAATCACTGTGGAAGACGCTGGAGATTACCAATACCGATTTCATCCGCACGACTGAACCTCGCCATAAGGAAACTGTTCAGAAAATATTTTCCCGTCTATTGGAGCAGGATGATATTTACTTGGACGAATACGAGGGCTGGTACTGTACTTCGTGTGAATCCTTCTTCACGGAAACACAGCTGGATGATGGCAGATGCCCGGATTGCGGCGGTCCAGTTGATCGTGTGAAAGAGGAATCCTATTTCTTGCGTACGAGCAAATATGCTGATCGCCTGCTGAAATATTATGAGGAAAATCCTGAATTCATCCAGCCGGTTAGCCGGAAAAATGAAATGATCAACAACTTCATCAAACCTGGACTGGAAGATTTGGCTGTCTCCCGTACGTCATTCGAATGGGGGCCAAAGGTGCTTGAGAATCCGAAGCATGTCATTTATGTATGGATCGATGCGCTTTCCAACTATATCACAGCATTAGGATATGGCTCCGATGATGACAGTCTTTATCAAAAATATTGGCCGGCCGATGTTCATTTGATGAGTAAGGAGATTGTTCGTTTCCATACGATTTACTGGCCGATCATGCTGATGGCATTGGATCTGCCGCTGCCGAAGAAAGTATTCGCACACGGCTGGATCTTGATGAAAGACGGCAAGATGAGTAAATCGAAAGGGAATGTCGTCAGTCCGGTTGATTTGAAAGAACGCTATGGTCTGGATCCGCTTCGTTATTACCTGCTTCGCGAAGTACCATTCGGTGCAGACGGCGTGTTCACGCCAGAAGGCTTCGTCGATCGTACAAACTTTGACTTGGCTAATGATCTGGGCAACTTGCTGAACCGTACAGTAGCAATGATCAGCCAATATAAAGAAGGTATCGTGCCAGCCTTTGTTGCTGGCGAGACAGAATTCGAGCAGGCATTGGAGGACATGGCAAAACAAACTGTCGAGGAAGTGGAAGAAGGAATGGAGAACATGGAGTTTTCCGTTGTTCTGGCGAAGATTTGGCAGTTGGTCAGCCGGGCAAACAAATATATCGATGAAACGAAGCCTTGGGTGCTGGCAAAAGATGAAGCGCAAAGCGATCGTTTAGGAAACGTGCTTGCTCACCTTGCAGAAGTGCTGCGCCAAGTAGCTATTTTGCTTCGCCCATTCCTTGTTGAAACACCAGCGAAGATCTTTGCGCAGCTTGGTGTAGAAGAAGCTAGCCAAGATTGGGATACGCTTCTTGCAACAGAGGTGAAAGCAGGGCGTCAAGTGAAGAAGGAAGGCCCGATCTTCCCTCGTCTTGATGCAAAAGTGGAAGTGGAAGCGATCAAGAATATGATGAAGGTTCCAGAACCGGAGAAAAAAGCACAGCCGAAAGAAGAGCAGGAGACTACAAAGCTTCCGGAAGTGCAATATGAGGATTTCGCGAAGCTGGAATTTCGGGTTGCGGAAGTGATCGCTGCTGATAAAGTGAAGAAGGCAGATAAACTATTGAAAATCCAGCTTGATTTAGGAACAGAGAAGCGCCAGGTTATCTCTGGTATTGCAGAACATTATGCACCAGAAGATCTTGTTGGCAAGAAAGTGATTTGTGTGGTGAATCTTAAGCCGGTTAAACTTCGCGGGGAGATGTCCGAAGGGATGATTCTTTCCGGTGAAAGTGCGGATGGGAAACTTGCACTGGCAACAGTGGAACAGGATTTGCCGAACGGATCGATTGTAAAATAAAGAAAAGGGGGAGACGCTTGCACGCAAGCGTTTTTCCTTTTTTAACAGATAGAAAGGACATCTGCTATGTTATTTGATACACATGCTCATATTAATGATGAGCAATTTGCTGAAGACCGAAAAGAGATGCTGCAGCGGGCAAAGGATGCGGGCGTATCCCGTCTTGTCGTTATTGGCTGCGATGCCGAGGGGATCACGTCGGCAATCGAGCTTGCTGAGAAATACGATTTCGTCTATGCAGCAATTGGGTGGCATCCTGTTGATGCCATCGATATGACCGATGCTGACCTGGATCGAATCGAGGAGCTTGCGGCACACCCTAAAGTCGTGGCAATCGGGGAGATGGGACTGGATTATCATTGGGACAAATCACCGAAGGATATCCAAAAAGATGTATTACGACAGCAGATTCAGCTGGCTAAACGCGTCAAGCTGCCGATCATCATTCACAATCGGGAAGCAACACAGGATATCATCCCGATTTTAAAAGAAGAAAATGCAGCTGAAGTCGGAGGCATCATGCATTGCTACAGTGATGAAGCGGATCTAGTACAGGAGTTTCTGGATATGAATTTCTATATTTCCCTTGGCGGTCCTGTCACTTTTAAAAATGCCAAGGCGCCGAAGGAAGTAGCGAAAATGGTACCAGCTGATCGGCTGCTGATTGAAACAGATTGTCCGTATCTGGCACCTCATCCAAACCGCGGCAAACGCAATGAACCTGCTTATGTGAAGCTAGTGGCTGAGCAAATTGCAGAGCTTCGCGGGATCGGATACGAGGAATTGGCAGAGCTGACAATGCGAAATGCAGAAAGACTATATAAAATAAAATCATAGAGGGTATAACGTGCAGATTAAAGAAGTGATTGTCGTTGAAGGTAAAGACGATACGGCTAAGATAAACCAGGCAATCCAAGCGGACACAATCGAGACGAATGGATCTGCCATCCATGATGGTATCATTGATCAAATCAGACACGCACAAGCAAAGCGCGGTGTCATCATATTTACTGATCCTGATTATCCGGGTGAGCGTATACGGCATATTGTCTCCCAGGCAGTACCCGGATGCAAGCATGCATTCCTGTCAAAAGACAAAGCGCGTGCACGTAATAACAAAGGTATCGGTATTGAGCACGCTTCAGCTGAATCGATTCGGACAGCTTTGGAGCAAGTGTATGAGATGAGCGAGATGTACGAACCGGAAATCTCCAGGGAAGCAGTCATCGCATACGGTCTCCTTGGCGGACCAAGAGCGAAACGTCGGCGGGAAAAGCTTGGAGAAAGACTGGCAATCGGCCATACAAATGGCAAGCAGCTTCTCAAACGACTTGCTATGTTCCGCATACCGGAGCAGTTGTTTGTCGAAACGATGCAGCAAATTATACAGGAGGAAGACAATGACGAATGAACGGCATATTGCCACCCCGACAAGGACGAAGGAGCTGCTTAAGAAATATGATTTCTCCTTCAAGAAAAGCCTCGGGCAAAATTTCCTGATTGATACAAATATCCTGCGGAATATCATCCATCACGCAGGAGTGACGGAAGATGTGGGTGCGATTGAAATCGGACCCGGGATGGGGGCACTCACTGAGCAGCTCGCCATTGCAGCGGATAAAGTCTTGGCTTTTGAGATAGATCAGCGTTTGTTGCCAATCCTGGAAGATACGCTGTCTCCTTATGACAATGTAAAAGTAGTGAATGAAGATATCCTGAAAGCAGACGTGCAGCGAGAGCTGCAGCAATATTTCGGGGAACAAAAAATAAAAATCGTTGCAAATCTGCCTTATTATATTACAACACCGATATTGATGAATCTGCTTACAAGGAACTTGCCGATTTCCAGCATTACGGTCATGATCCAAAAAGAAGTGGCAGACCGCATGGCAGCTGCACCAAACACGAAAAGCTATGGTTCCTTATCGCTGGCTATTCAGTATTATACAGAAGCCGCAGTCGTAATGACAGTGCCGAAAACAGCCTTCATGCCGCAGCCGAATGTGGATTCTGCTGTCCTTCATCTTGAGCTGCGCAAGGAACCGCCAGTCCATGTTGAAGATGAAAAATTCTTCTTTGACTTAATTCAGGCATCTTTCGGACAGCGTCGGAAAACGTTGCGTAACAATCTGAACAGACAGTTTGCCTCTCGTTTTTCAAAGGAAGAGCTGGAGGATATCTTGAGCGCCGCCGGAATCGATGGAACAAGACGAGGAGAGTCACTTACGATGGCGGAATTCGCTTCCTTGGCGAATACCTTTACAGCCAGAGGCTGAACCTTTTTGCCCAACCATCATACGCTGTAGAAGAAAGCTTTGGTGGGTGAGGTGAACGGAATGGATTTGGCGATTGGTGATATCGTCACTAGAAAATCATATCAGCATGATTTATTGTTCCGTGTCTCCAGCTTCACGAGCCATAAAGTCATCCTGCATGGTGAGGATATGCGTCTTATCGCTGATGCTCCCCAGGATGACTTAGTGAAGGCTGGAACACGTGAAATAACGAAACGCAAAAAGACATGGCAGGATAAAGAAGACTACTCCTACCGCCTCTTTCGCCAGGATTACCTGCTGATGAAGGATAAGCGGGATTATGAATCAACCTCAGGCTATCAGCATAGCCCGAATTACTTCCAAATTCCTGCAAAGGTACTCCACGTCGATGGAGATAAGACATATTTAAAAAAATGCATTGATTTTTATCAACGCTTTGGAATCCAAGTGCATGGTGTCCATTTGCAAGAGAAAGAAATGCCACTTCAAATTGTTACCCTTCTGGAGAAGATACAACCAGATATTATTGTCGTCACAGGACACGATGCTTTCCAAAAAAGCAAAGGAGACAAATCCGATATCCGTGCTTACCGGAACTCGCAGTATTTTGTCGAAACGGTGAGGGAGGCACGGCGGATTCATCCGCATCTGGACCAATTGATCATATTTGCCGGTGCGTGCCAGTCTCATTTTGAATCCTTGATTCGAGCGGGCGCAAATTTTGCCAGTTCTCCGAGCAGGATAAATATTCATGCCTTGGACCCTGTTTATATTGTTGCTAAAATCGCATTTACCCCATTTATGGAAAAAGTGCGAGTATGGGATGCACTCCGAAATACGCTGACTGGTGAACGCGGACTTGGCGGGATTGAAACGCGTGGACTGCTCCGGACAGGGTTGCCTTTTGTAGATCCAGATGAAGAAGATGAAAGTGTCTAGCCTCCTGTTTTATCGTAATTCTGCCACTGATGCATAATTTTGTATGGATTTGAAAGAATAAAGTGAAATAAGAAACATTTAATCTTTTCATTGACATCAAAATTGGTATGCTGTTATAATAAAAAGTTTTATTTGACTCTATACCTAAAATATGCTATGATTAGATCAGTGAGGTGGAGTGCAGTGGCTAAAACATTAGTGGAAATTAAGCAGGGTCTGGAAGGACAAATTGGTAAACGTTTAAAATTGAAAGCTAATGGTGGGAGAAAGAAAACCATCGAACGTTGCGGAGTACTTGCGGAAACGTATCCAGCTGTATTCATCGTAGAACTCGATCAAGATGAGAATGCGTTTGAGCGTGTCTCCTATAGCTATGCAGATGTCTTAACCGAAACAGTCGAATTGGATTTTGATACGGATGATTTGAACGAAATTGCAAAATAATGCTTGAAGGAAAGCAGGGGAATGCTCCCCTGCTTTTTGTTTTGCCTTTTTTACAAACATCTGACAGGCATAGCAAAACCATTCGGAACAGAGAATAAAAATGTCGTACAATCTCAGAAGGGAGCTGTTTTCTTTGGGCAGAAGAAGAGGAATCATGTCTGATGCACTGAAAGAGGAAATTGCAAAGGAGCTTGGATTTTACGACACTGTACAGAAGGAAGGCTGGGGCGGCATTCGTTCCCGTGATGCCGGGAACATGGTCAAGTATGCCATTGCCATGGCCGAACAGTCGATGCGCGATAAGCAATAAGTCAGGACCCTTCTCTTTTTATAAAGAGGAGGGTTCCTTCTTGTAGGCAGAATAGCCTGTACCTCCTTTTTATGATACAATTTTGAAGAAATTCAACTAAAGTAGGTGACATGACATGCATTTGCTCGAAAAGGCGCCAGCTAAGATCAATCTTTCGTTGGACGTACTGTATAAACGCCCGGATGGCTATCATGAGGTAGAGATGGTGATGACAACGATCGACCTGGCAGACCGGATAGAGTTAATCGTGTTACAGGAGAACAAGATCGAGATCGAATCGGACAATCGTTTTGTACCGAACGATGAGCGTAATCTTGCCTACCGTGCGGCGCAACTGATAAAAGATACATATAATATCGACAAAGGTGTCAAGATATACATAGATAAGCAGATACCGGTTGCAGCGGGTCTTGCTGGAGGAAGCAGTGATGCAGCAGCGGTCTTGCGTGGTCTGAATACGTTGTGGGACTTGCAGCTATCCTTGGATACGCTGGCGGAGCTCGGAGCCAAGATCGGATCTGATGTATCATTCTGTGTATATGGTTCGACAGCATTATCAACTGGACGCGGAGAAAAAATCAAGGAACTCCCAGCCCCACCGGCATGCTGGGTTGTATTGGCGAATCCGGGCATCGGGGTATCCACGCAAACAATTTATCAGCAATTAAAGATCGATACTATCCAGCACCCTGATACACAGGGAATGGTAAATGCTATTGAGCAAGGCGATTTTCAATCGATCTGTGACAAAGTCGACAATGTATTGGAACCCGTCACGCTGAAACTTTGTCCGGAAGTGAAGCAAATCAAGCAGCAGATGGTCGAAGCTGGTGCGGACGCGGTGCTTATGAGCGGAAGCGGACCGACAGTCTTTTCCCTTGTATCGCAGGAAAGCCGAGCTTATCGGATCTATAACAGCCTTAGGGGCTTCTGTGAACATGTATATGTTGTACGGATGCTAGGAGGACGGACGGAGCTTGATTAAAACCGTACGAGAATGTTATTATCTAACAATAACATTCGGTTTTGAGGTGTAGAGATGAAAAGAAGTGAACGTTTGGTTGCGATGACGAATTATCTGATGACTCATCCGCAGCAATTGGTGTCTTTGCCATATTTCTCGACAACGTACGCTGCTGCCAAATCCTCCGTCAGTGAGGATTTGTCGATTATAAATGATATGTTCCAGCATGAAGGTATCGGGTATTTACAATCTGTTTCAGGTGCTGCAGGCGGAGTACGCTATATTCCCGTTTACTCGAAGGAAAATAGTGCTGCTTTTATCGAGGAGCTATGCAGCAAACTGGCGGATTCCGACAGACTATTGCCAGGGGGATACCTATTCATGAGCGATATACTTGGTGAACCGGCAACGGTAGATAAGATTGGCCGTCTATTTGCAACGGCATTTCACGATCGGGAAATCGATGTAGTAGTCACAGTTGCAACTAAAGGTATTCCAATTGCTTATGCAGCCGCTGCTTATTTGAATGTGCCGGTTGTCATTGTCAGACGTGATCCGAAAGTGACAGAGGGATCGACAGTCAGCGTGAATTATGTTTCTGGGTCTTCCAGAAAAATACAGACAATGGTATTATCCAAACGCAGCATCCCGGATCAAGCCAATGTCTGCATTGTGGACGATTTCATGAAAGCAGGCGGAACGATCAATGGAATGAAGAGTCTTTTGCAGGAATTCAATGCAAATGTCACGGCAATCGGCGTATTGGCCGAAGCAGAAGATGAAGAAGAAGAACGTGTCGTCGAGGATTACACATCATTGATCAAGATTCAGAATGTTGATGTACGCAACCAGCGGATCGAGGTACAAAAGGGCAATTATTTCAACTGACAGAGCTTTCCCACCCTTTCTATAAATTTTTAAAAAAAGTTATATTTTGAGCAGGGTTTTCCAGCTTTATGTAGAATTACTGGTAATAAGTTCTAAATAAGGTAAGGGTGGTGAAGCATAATGGAAGTAACTGACGTAAGATTACGCCGCGTTAATACCGAGGGAAGAATGCGTGCTATCGCTTCTATTACAATGGATCAAGAGTTTGTGGTACACGATATTCGTGTCATCGAAGGAAATAATGGCTTATTTGTCGCTATGCCTTCCAAACGGACACCAGATGGTGAATTCCGGGATGTAGCACATCCGATCAATTCCGGTACCCGGAGTAAGATTCAGGATGCTGTATTGCAGGAATATCACCGTGTAGGAGAAGAAATAGAAGTGGAGTATGAGGAAGCCGCTGGCGCTTCTTGATATGGTGTTTAATAGATGGCAATGGCGTCATCTTTCATAAAGGTGTAATTAACAGCTGTTCTAACATATGGAATGGCTGTTATTTTTATGCATTAAACCCGGTTGAATACAAGCAAATTTATCTCGAATTACCTGAAATCAAGCCTGGCTCCTGTTGAAATGACAATTATTTTAAGATATATTTACAGAGGATAAAAGAATGGAGGGTTGGCATGTCAAACCGATATGCAGTCATCCTTGCTGCCGGCAAAGGCACCAGGATGAAATCGAAGCTGTACAAAGTGCTGCATCCTGTCATGGGTAAACCTATGGTACAGCATGTTACTGACCAGTTAAATTCTTTACAATTAGATAAATTGATTACAATTGTCGGGCATGGGGCAGAAGACGTGAAAGCTCAGCTTGGAGATGCAAGTGAGTACGCTCTTCAAGAAGAACAGCTCGGAACTGGACATGCAGTCCTACAGGCTGAAACATTCCTGAAAGACAAAGAAGGTGTGACAGTCGTATTAAGCGGAGATACACCACTGATTACAGGCGATACCATCCAAGCCTTGCTCGATCATCATGAACAGCAGGGAGCAAGCGCCACAGTGCTGACTGCAAAAGCTCTAGATCCTGCAGGTTATGGCCGGGTCATCCGCAGTGATGCTGGAGAAGTTCTTCGCATCGTCGAGCATAAGGATGCCAATGCCGAAGAGCTTCTGGTTGATGAAATCAACACGGGTACATACTGCTTTGATAACAAACTATTGTTCCAAGCATTGCATAATGTTTCGAATGATAATGCCCAGGGCGAGTATTATCTTCCTGATGTGCTGGAGCTTTTGAAGAAAGATAATAAGCTAGTGACTGCTTACCAAACGTCAGACTTCGATGAAACGATGGGTGTGAACGATCGCGTGGCGCTTTCGCAAGCGGAACGCATCATGAAACGCCGTATCAATGAACATCATATGCGTAATGGCGTTACGATTATCGATCCAGACTCAACTTATATCAGCACAGATGCCGTAATCGAGCCGGATGTCACCATCTTGCCGAACTCGATGATCCTTGGTAAGACGGAGATCAAAGAAGATGCTGTCATTGGGCCGAACTCGGAAGTAAAGGATGTCACCATCGGCAGTCGTTCTGTTGTGAAGCAAAGTGTAGCACATGACAGCGAAATTGGAAATGATGTCAATGTTGGACCGTTCGCTCACATTCGTCCGCAGGCACAGCTTGGAGATAAGGTGAAGATCGGGAACTTCGTCGAAGTGAAGAAAGCAGTCATCGCTGATGGAAGCAAAGTTTCGCATTTAAGCTATATCGGCGATGCTGAAGTAGGTAAAGATGTCAATATCGGTTGTGGTACAATAACAGTGAACTATGACGGAAAGAATAAACATCTGACCAAAATAGAGGATAATGCTTTTATCGGTTGCAATACGAATTTGATTGCGCCAGTGACCGTCGGCAAAGGTGCTTTGGTGGCGGCAGGCTCAACCATAACGAAAGATGTCCCAGCAGACGCTTTATCGATTGCCAGAGCAAGACAAGAAAACAAAGATTCTTATTTTAAGAATAAATAATTTTGGAGGGTTACTCGACATGCCTTATAATGATCCATCGTTAAAAGTTTTTTCTTTGAATTCCAATCCGGAGTTAGCTAAGTCAATTGCAGACCATATTGGCGTAGAACTAGGTAAAATCACTGTCTCCCACTTTAGCGATGGCGAAATCCAGATCAATATTGAAGAAAGTATTCGCGGCTGTGACGTTTATGTTGTCCAGTCCACTTGTGCGCCTGTCAATCAGCATATGATGGAACTGCTCATCATGATCGATGCATTGAAGCGCGCTTCAGCTAAGACAATCAATATCATCATGCCTTACTACGGTTATGCACGTCAGGATCGTAAAGCCCGTGCTCGTGAGCCAATCACAAGCAAACTGATTGCTGATATCCTGCAAACTGCCGGAGCAACACGCGTTCTGACATTGGACTTGCATGCACCGCAGATTCAAGGTTTCTTCGATATTCCAATCGACCATTTGGTAGGTGTACCAATCCTATCCGATTACTTCGAGAAAAAGAACCTGGAAGATATTGTGGTAGTATCTCCTGACCACGGCGGCGTAGTCCGTGCACGCCGTATGGCAGATCGTTTGAAAGCGCCAATCGCTATCATCGATAAACGCCGCCCGCGTCCTAACGTGGCCGAAGTGATGAACATCATCGGAGAAATCAAAGGCAAAACAGCGATCATCATCGATGATATCATTGATACAGCTGGAACATTGACGCTAGCTGCCAATGCGTTAATTGAAAAAGGCGCAACGGCAGTATATGCAGCATGTTCCCACCCGGTATTATCCGGTCCGGCAATCGAGCGAATCCAAAATTCACAAATTAAAGAGCTTGTCGTTACAAACTCAATTCCTCTTCCTAAAGAGAAACAAATCGACAACATCACACAGCTTTCTATAGCGCCATTGTTCGGTGAAGCAATCGTTCGTATCCACGAACAGCAATCCGTTAGTATCCTGTTTGATTGATTCTATGTTTAGCACTGAAGTCGTAAGGGAATCATTACCTGTAGATGCGTAAAAACTATGGAGGGTGATTACGATGGCAGTAAAACTTAAAGCAGACAAACGAGATAACAATACCAAATCTTATATTAAAGAATTGCGTGAGGAAGGTATCGTCCCGGCAGTCGTGTATGGCAATGGCAAAGAGCCTGTCAGTGTCGCAGTAGATAGTGTTGATTTGCTGAAAACTGTACGTGATGAAGGGAAAAACGCTATTATTTCACTGGATATCAAAGGTAACGCAGTAGATGTCATGCTGCATGATTACCAAACCGATCCTTTGAAAGGAAGCCTTGTGCATGCGGACTTCTACATAGTCAATATGTCAGAAGCGCGTAATGTCGAAGTGCCGATTCAGCTTGTAGGTGAAGCCCCGGGATCCAAGGAAGGCGGCGTTCTTCAGCAGCCATTATACGACTTGGAAATCAGTGCAAAACCGAATGACATCCCGGATCAGATTTCCGTCGATGTCTCCAAACTGGAAGTCGGTGACAGCATCAGCGTTGGTGATTTACCAACAGACGGTGCTTACGAGATCCTGACCGATGCTGAAACAACAATCGCTACTGTTACTGCACCAACTGCAGAAATAGAGACAGATGATACAACTACTGGTGATGCGGATGATGTGGAAGCAATCGAAGAAGGATCCAAGAACGATAAAGAAGATGAATGAATGACGTAAAAGCTGTGCCCGAAGGGCGCAGCTTTTTTTTATTTCGTTTGAACTTTTCTTATATATTGTTCGTCGTATAGTCAGGGAAGGAAGGGGGAGGGAGATGGGGGAATCAACAGAAGCAGCATCGATAGAAAAAGCCAAACAAGATAAATCAGCATTCGGGCAGTTATTCCAGCAATATTATCCGTTTTTATATCGATATCTATTTAAACTTACAATGAACAAAGAAATGACGGAAGACTTATTGCAAGAAACTATGATTCGGGCATATATGAATCTCCACAAATTTCGCTATGAATCAAAATTCTCTACATGGCTGCTATCAATCGCAACCCGTCTATACATAGACGAACAGCGAAAGAGGAAAAGAGATAGAGAAAGGCACCAGAAGTTGACTGAAAATGAAATACGAAAGATGAAATGGGAACTAGGACAAGGCAAAATGGATTGGTCATTGCATTTGCATTTATTTGCATCATTGTCGACGGAGACCAGAACGTTAATACTGCTTCGTCATTATTATGGCTATTCGATAGAGGAAATCAGTAATATGACACAGTTGAGGAAAGGCACAGTAAAATCGCGTATCCATTATGCGCTGAAGAAATTAAGGAAGGAGTGGCAAGATGAAACGGAAACAAGACGACCTGGTGAAAAAAATGAACGAAACGTGGAGAGAAATGGATGAGAAAGTCCATATGGATGTTCCGGATGCCGTGGAAATGATGCAGCAGATAAATTCCGGTGAGAAGCGTTATCGGGAAAAATTACGTAAGGAACTGCATTGGTTTATTGTTCTTGCGTGTGTACTATTATCTGTCTATATAGTCTTGGCTGTTCACATGCTTTGGGTGTTTTATGTGATGCAGCTGTTAGCCATTGTTGCTGTGGTTGCCATAGTGCTAGTTGAGAAAAGCAAAGGAAGGATGACTTGATGACAACGAACGAACTGATCATCACTCTTTTCGTGATCCCTGTATTGCTTGCACAAGGTATCTGGTTATACGTGGATGCTAGAAAAAGGGAGACATATGCATGGGCCTGGGGGATTGTCGGATTGATTCAGTTTCCGATGCCGCTGCTTTGTTACTATCTATTCATCATTCGAAGAGACAAGAGGAGGTACTGAGGTTGGAGAGTTATTTGACATTGCTACTGCCCATCGTAGTCATCCAGTTGATTTTGTTGGGTACAGCCTTGGTCGGTTGTGTACGGGCAGAACATACGCTGGGGCCAAGATGGCTCTGGGTAGTGATCATTTTTTGTATCAGCATCATCGGGCCGATATTGTTTTTTGTTATCGGAAAAAGGAGGGAGATATAAGTGGCAATCCTAAAAGCGCGGGGTTTGACGAAGCGGTATGGAAGGCATGTCGCGGTGAAAGACTTGAATATTCAGCTTGCGGGGAATGAATGCCTGGCACTCCTGGGTCCGAATGGAGCAGGTAAGACAACAACTTTGCACATGTTGGCAGGATTGATTAAACCCGATGCTGGGGTTGTCATGAGTAATAGCAAAGAACTAAGTAAAAGTCAGATTGGCTTTCTGCCTCAGCATCCCACTTTTTTCGATTGGATGTACCCTCAAGAATATCTCATGATGGCAGGGACACTATCTGGCATGACAAAACAAAATATAAAAGAACAAAGCGTACGTGTATTAGGGAAGACAGGGTTATTGGAAGCCCGCAAGCAGAAAATAGGCAGCTTCTCTGGAGGAATGAAACAACGTCTCGGCTTAGCGCAGGCAATATTGCATGAACCAAGAATTCTTTTACTGGATGAACCTGTATCTGCATTGGATCCAGCTGGAAGGATAGATGTTATGAACATCATGGAAGATGTAAAAAAAGAGATGGCCATCCTATTTTCGACACATGTATTGCACGATGCAGAACAAGTATGTGACAATGCACTAATCATGAAGTCAGGTCAAAGCATTTCTTATGAAAGTATAGATGATTGGAAAGGTAATCGGTTGAAAGAGTGTTACCGTCTGGAAACATCAGATCCGCTGCAAATCGAGGGGTTGCCGGAGCTTTTTGATGCTATTTATTTACATGAATCAAAAAAGATCATCGGAACTTTACGGCATGATGTTATGCCAAATACATTGCTGAATAACTGTATCCAACGGAACATAGGAGTCCGATTCTTTGGGGTTGAAGAAAGGACCTTGGAAGACCATTATATCGAGGTGATGGAAAGTTGAAGGAATTCAACGCCTTGTTTCATAAAGAGTGGATGGAAGCTTGGAGAGAAAAGAAGTTGATTTGGCTGCCTGCAGTCATACTGTTAGTGACACTTCTACAACCGATCAGTCTATACTTTATGCCAACTATTTTGGAGAACTCAAATGGACTCCCCCCAGGGGCAGTAATCGAATTACCAATCCCGAGCGGTGAGGAAGTTATGGCAAGTACATTATCTCAATTGCATACAATCGGCACAGCAATCATTGTGCTTGCTTGTATGAATGTAATTGTACAGGAGCGGAATAATGGCTCTCTGATGCAGCTTTTCTCCAGACCTTTGAAAACGGCCTCCTACATCTTTAGTAAGTGGACGATGCTGGTCCTCCTTCATCTAAGTGCATTCAGTTTATCCTATGGGGCAGCTTGGTATTATACAAACACATTATTTTCTAAGGTATCATTTACTCTCGTATGGAAAAGCTTTCTGATTTATTGTCTGTGGATCGTACTGGTTATCACAGTCACATTATTCATTGGTACATTTCTTCGCCGTAGTGGAGGAGTCGCAGGCATATCTATTCTAATATTGGCGAGTATCGGCATTATGTCCTCTGTTTTACCTGACATAGCTGCATATCTGCCATCCAATCTCCTTGTCTTGGCAACGGAAATCCTAGAAACAGACAGAGCGAATATGGATGGGGGAATAATATTAGGCACTACTTTTGCATGTATTACACTGTTACTTTTAGGTATGGTAAAACAATTTGAAAAGAGTGTTAAGTTTTGATGAAGTAGGGTTATTATTGATGCGCAAAGGATATCATAATCTAAAGGCAAAGCATGTCGAGGATGAGAAAGGCAGCATCCTTGATGTGCTTTTTGTGCGGGGAGGAAGGATTTTTCTTTCCGGCCGGAGAAGGATAAAGAGTTGGGTTAGAGACTACTCCACCGTTTCTAACCGGTTTCTTCCGCTTTTCAGTGTTGTCTAGCTCCAGAAACCAGAAACTGCGTCGTTAGCGATAAATCCCTGCGTGGGTAAAGCTCCCACTCCGGGCTTTCTCACTTACTCCTCCGTTTCTAACCGGTTTCTTCCGCTTTTCTTGATTTTTTGTCTTGTATTAGGGTATGATTTTTTGGGAATGGACTATGAGTAAAGGGCGTTTATGAATATGAAAATGATTGTCGGACTTGGGAATCCGGGTCAGAAATTTGATCAGACAAGGCATAATATTGGATTCATCGGGATTGATGAATTGGTGCATCGGCACAATTTGCCATTAACTAATAAAAAGTTCAATAGTGTATATGCGACAGGTTTGATAAATGGGGAAAAGGTGATTTTGGTTAAGCCAACGACATTTATGAATCTTTCGGGAGAAGCAGTCCGTCCGCTGATGGATTATTATAATGTGGAATTGGAAGATCTGGTTGTCATCTATGATGATCTGGATTTACCGGCAGGAAGAATCCGGCTGCGGGAAAAAGGCGGTCATGGCGGCCATAATGGTATCAGGTCCTTGATTGCACATCTGGGGACGAAGGAATTCAAGCGTATCCGTCTTGGAATCGGTCGTCCGGTCAATCAGCAGCCTGTAGTGGACTATGTCCTGCAGCGCTTCCATCAGGAAGAGCTGCCGGACATCGTCGATAGTGTAAAAAAGGCGGCAGATGCTTGTGAAACCTGGTTGAAGGAACCATTCCTGCATGTCATGAATGATTTTAATCGCTGATTCATGGATTGCAACTGGATGTGTATGAATCCGAGCGCTTTCGGGCAGACTTTGACAGAGTCAAATTCAAGTCCCGGAGGCGTGATCATGGCTATCGTATATCGTTGTCGGCATTGCAAAACAAAGTTGGCAGAACTTGATGAATATAAGGTGGATATCAAAGCGCTCGGGTGGGATCGGTTATCCGCAGCGGACTATCAGGAAATGGTGCAGATCGATTCGGGTCATATTGTCTGTCAGGTGGCATGTGAGGAATGTGAAAATGCACTGCAGCAGTACCCGCATTATCACGAGCTGGATCATTTCATGCAATAACGTATAGCTAAATAATATTGTCATAAAAAGCTTTGGTGCGTCAACCAAGGCATTTTTTGCTTATGACATGTACTAGCAGAAGGAGGCATTATGCAAGAGATCAAGCAATTCATCTCAACCCAAGATGATATACAGTCTGTCATCAATGGGATAAAGTCCGGGATGAACGAACAGCTTTTGACAGGATTGTCTGGTTCAGCAAGAGGAGTCCTAGCGACAGTATTGCAAGATGCAATACGTCGGAAGGTGATTCTGGTAACGCACCAGCTGACACAGGCACAAACACTTTATGAAGATGTATTGGAACTGAGTACGCATTCGAATGTGTACCTGTATCCCGTGAATGAATTACTGGCATCCGAGATTGCCATCTCCAGCCCAGAACTTCGCAGCCAGCGCTTGGATGCATTGCGGAATTGGATGCAAAGTGAGAATGGCATATTGATAGCTCCGGCTGCAGCATTAAAACGAATACTGCCACAACCAGCTAAATGGGAAAGCTATCAGCTGGCTTTTCGTGTTGGGGAAGAAATAGAATTGGAGCGCTATTTACTTGCGTTGGTCGATATGGGATATGAACGGACTGATATGGTTGCATCTCCAGGTGAGTACAGCTTGCGCGGAGGTATTTTGGATATCTATCCGCTGACGGAATCAAATCCGATAAGAATCGAATTATTCGATACTGAGGTGGATTCGATCCGTTACTTTGATTCGGATACGCAGCGGTCCTTGGAGAAAAGGGATTCTGTAGAAGTGGGACCCGCCACAGAGTTGCTTATCGATAGGGAAGACATTGCCAGGGCAGCTGATCGGTTGGAGAAAGCTTTAGGGGAAACGATAAGCAAGCTGCAGGCGGATGAACATAAACAGCAAGTACTTGAAGCCGTCAGCCAAGACTTGGAACGATTACGGCAGCAGGAGCGTTTTCAAGGGATGGCCAAGTATGCAGGTTATTTCTATGAAGAGCCAGCTAGTCTATTAGATTATCTTGGACAGGGCGATTATATCATCTTGGATGAAATGAGCCGAATCCAAGAAACAGCCAACCGACTCGATGAAGAAGAAGCAGAATGGCACCATAGTTTGTTGGAGGCGCATCAGACTGTCAGACAGCTGAAATTGTCTTTTGACTGGCACGAAGTACTGCATAGGATGCAGCATCCGCGACTCTATTTAAGTGTTTTCTTGCGACATATACCGAATACACAACCACAAAATATCGTAAACGTGACATGCAGGGCGATGCAGCAATTCCATGGACAAATGCATTTGCTGAAGAATGAGCTGGAGCGGTGGGAAAAAAGCAATTATTCTACTATTTTAATAGCCCCTAACCAGCAGCGTGCCGAGAAGATCCAGGCTGTTCTGGCTGATTATGATATGGAAGCGGCCATTGCTGAGCGAATTTCCCTTCCAGTAAGCACTCCGACTATCATGATCGGTAATATCAGCAGCGGTTTTGAATTGCCATTCCATAAGCTCGCAGTCCTGACGGAGAGCGAACTGTTCAAAAAACGTACTGCAAGACCGAAACGTAAGCAGAAAATATCGAATGCAGAGCGGATCAAGAGTTATCAGGAGCTTTCTGTAGGGGATTATGTTGTTCACGCAAACCATGGAATCGGGCGCTATGTCGGTATCGAGACATTGCAGGTTCAGGATGTGCATAAGGATTTCATGCTGATCCATTATTCCGGGGACGATAAATTATTTGTACCAATCGATCAGATTGATCTTGTCCAAAAATATGTAGGCTCCGAAGGAAAAGAGCCGAAGCTGTACAAGCTTGGCGGGACAGAGTGGAAGAAGGTAAAAAGCCGGGTTCAATCCTCTGTGGAGGATATTGCGGATGAATTGATCAAGCTGTATGCCGAACGGGAAGCTTCCAAAGGATATGCCTTCTCAGAAGACGGTGAGATGCAACGGGAATTCGAAGCGGCCTTTCCTTATCAGGAAACGGAGGATCAGCTTCGTACGATTGATGAAATCAAGAAGGATATGGAACGGGAACGACCAATGGACAGACTGCTTTGCGGAGATGTTGGTTATGGGAAAACCGAAGTGGCAATCCGAGCAGCCTTCAAGGCAATTGCGGATGGCAAGCAGGTAGCAATTTTAGTGCCGACTACTATTTTGGCGCAGCAGCATTATGAAACGATTCTGGAGCGATTCCAGGATTATGCGGTCAATGTAGGACTGATGAGCCGTTTCCGGACGCGTAAGCAGCAAAATGAAGTGATCTCCGGTCTGAAGAGCGGTGTCATCGATGTAGTCGTTGGTACGCACCGCCTCTTGTCCAAGGATATCGTTTATAAGGACCTTGGTTTATTGGTCGTGGATGAGGAGCAGCGGTTTGGTGTAAAACACAAAGAAAGACTGAAGCAGCTGAAGACGAACGTGGATGTGCTGACGTTGACTGCGACACCTATCCCTCGTACATTGCATATGTCCATGCTCGGTGTTCGCGATCTTTCCGTCATCGAGACGCCGCCTGAAAACAGATTCCCGATTCAAACGTATGTCATGGAGTACAATCCAGTCTTCATCCGGGAGGCAATCGAAAGGGAAATGGCCCGGGATGGACAGGTATTCTTCCTGTATAACAAGGTAGAGAACATCGAACGGAAAGCACAGGAAATCGCAGCGCTGGTCGATGATGCAAGGGTGGCCTTCGCACATGGCCAAATGAATGAATCAGAGCTGGAAAGTGTCATGCTGGCCTTTTTGGAAGGAGAGTATGATGTCCTTGTCAGTACGACAATCATCGAGACAGGCGTCGACATTCCGAATGTGAACACATTGATTGTCGACAATGCAGATAGAATGGGGCTCAGCCAGCTCTATCAGCTGCGTGGTCGTGTAGGGCGTTCCAATCGAGTAGCTTATGCGTATTTCACTTATCAGCAGGACAAGGTTCTGACAGAGGTGGCAGAAAAACGTCTGCAGGCCATTAAAGAGTTCACGGAACTGGGATCTGGATTCAAAATCGCCATGCGTGATTTATCGATCCGGGGTGCCGGTAATTTGCTTGGGTCCCAGCAGCATGGCTTCATCGATTCGGTCGGTTTTGATATGTATTCCCAAATGCTCACCGAAGCAGTGGAAGCACGTAAGGCAGGTAAACCTGCAGAGGAAATCAAACCATTCGAAGTGGAACTTGATTTGGATATCAATGCCTATATTCCAGAGTCGTATATCAAGGACGAAAAACAGAAAATCGATATGTATAAACGATTCCAGAGCTGTACATCACAAGAGGAAATCCATGATTTACGGGAGGAGCTGATCGACCGATTCGGTGATTATCCGGAGGAAGTAGGCAACCTCTTCCATGTGACATCGTTGAAGATGTATGCAAAACGGGAGAAAATCGAATCCATCAGCGAGAAGAAGAAAAAACAGCGCATGGAAATTTTGATCGATCCCGATATGAGTCAGCATGTTGACGGCAGTAAATTGTTTGAATTCGCTAATCAATACGGGCGCATGGTACAGCTTGGTACCGAGGATAAGAAATTGAAAATCGTCTTCAATTGGGACAGAAAATCGTATGAGCGCCGTTATGAAATAGCGGAAGAGTTCATTCAAGCAATGCGCGAACTGAAACGAGCCGGCTGATTCTTCCGATTTACTCTAAAAAATTAGCAGGAAATGTATAGTAATGCCGATTCGTATCATACTAACACCACAACTGGTGAATTCTTCTTTTCTTCATAATAAGTAGAAAATACCCCAGAGCAGTTTATGATACAGAAAGAGAGGCAATCGAAGATGAAGGCTACAGGAATCGTACGTAGGATCGATGATTTGGGACGTGTTGTCATCCCGAAGGAAATACGCCGGACATTGCGCATTCGAGAGGGGGATCCGCTGGAGATCTTTGTTGACCGTGATGGTGAGGTCATTTTGAAGAAGTACTCTCCGATCAGTGAGCTAGGCGACTTCGCGAAAGAATACGCGGAAGCTTTATTTACGTCGATCGATCATGGTGTCCTGATTTGTGACCGCGATGAATACATTGCAGTTGCAGGTGAGTCGAAGAAAGAATACATGAATAAAGGTATTGGTTCTGTGGTGGAAAAAGCAATGCAGGACAGAACAACCGCTACGATCAATCAAGCGGGTAATGTAGAGCTTGTGGAAGACAAGGATGACGAAGTGCAGGCATATGTGGTCAGTCCGATCATCGCCAGCGGCGATCCGATCGGGTGTGTCGTCATTGTCAGCCGCAACGATGGAGAGCTTAGCAAGGTCGAGGAAAAAGCAGCAGAAACAGCTGCCAATTTCCTTGCGAGACAGATGGAATAATGAACAGGAATCCCGCAACGATCATGTTGCGGGATTTCTTTTATGCTAAGCTAAAAGCTAAGGGGAGGGAAGCTTATGATCGAGGAGCATGCTAACGGCCTTTTATTGAACCGGACAACGATGCTTGGTGAGAGGAACTGGCGCGATGATGATACCTACAAATTAGTATTCAGTCCCAAAGGCCATGCCATCTATCAATTTCCGCAACAACAGTTGGAATTATCTGAAGGGGAAGCCATCCTTCTGAATCCGCATGATCTACATAAACAACTCCACCATTCTGCTGAAAAATGGATTGTTGAATTGCGACCTGGCTTTGTAACGGAACTGGCACAAGAAATAGGAAAATATAAGGTGGATCCAATGTTCGCATTGGTTACATGTAAACATTCGATCATACACCAATGGTTTTCGACAACTAGTTTATATTGGAGTATGGCAACAGAATCAGAACAAGCAGTGTGGCTTGAGAACAGCTTGATTCAGCTTGCATTGATTATCTTCCGCCTTGTGCCAGGATCTTATAGCGATAATTGGGACATCTCCGGATATGAACCATCTGTACATATTGTCCAGGATGCTCTTAAACAAAGTTTTGATCATGATTGGACATTGGACGAGATGGTTCAGCTGACGCAATTGGGAAAATTTCAATTCAGTCATCTTTTTAAACAGGAGACAGGTCTGTCGCCTTATAGTTGGCTTCAAGTATATCGCGTCATCAAAAGTCAGGAGCTGCTTTGCAGAACCGACAATTCGATTTTATCGATTGCCATGCAAGTTGGCTTTAAGAATGTATCCTCATACCATGCTATATTTCGGCGTATTTACGGTCAGACGCCAGGATTGTTTCGAAAAAGGATCCGTAACAGATAGAAACATGCAATAAGCAGGATTCCCAGTCCGCTTATCAAAATAAGACTGCGAATGGTGAAGAACGGCAACAAAACTGCATACAGGGCCAGTGACAGTGTATTTGCTGCATAAAGTAATACAGCATTCGAGCTGAAGGCCTTTCCCAGCATGGTATTGGGGACATAGGCCTGTATAAGATAAACTCTGGTTAAACTGCTTATCGGCAGACCGATTCCGATAAGCATAGCGCCGATGAAGAAAGAAAATGGCATATAAATGAAACCGATCATAGTTATTCCGAAACCCCATATGAGGCATCCGAGTATATATTTTTTCATATCCAATTGTTTTAGCAGTAGCGGAAGCAGAATGCTGATCATTGTCGCTCCGGTACCGTATAAAATCTGCAAAGCGTTATACCAAGCTTCTCCGTTATGTGTAATTTCATCGAACGCGAGCAATATACCAACCTGCCATACCCATGTATTGAAAAACACAACAAAAAAGGTAGTCATAAAAAGATGTATAAGGTTAGACTCATTCCGAATCCACGCCAGGAAATCCGAAATGGAACCATAGAGGGACATGATGGATAGCCTATTTATCTCTAATGCAGGCATAGTCGGCAAACGGGATAGGCAGAGCGCACTAAGTGCATAAGAAACCGCATCTATGACAAAGAAATAGACAATATCTGTATGCATAAGCAACCACGCTGCCAGAATCGGACCTATCAGGGAAGCAGAACGCTGAATGGTGTCCCAGACACTATTTGCAGCAGATAATCTCTTTTCGGGAACTATCGCTGGGAGGACAGCACGATGGGTTGGATTGAAAAAGCAGCCACAGCATTGCAGCAGGAAACTTCCAACCAGAAGATGAGGGTATGCCAGCCAATCCTGTATATAGAGAATGATGATTGCGGTTAGGATGATAAGCCTCACCAAGTCAACGATAACCATCAAATTTCTCCTATTGACCTGGTCCGCGATGGCTCCTCCAATCAATCCCAAAAGCAGGTACGGTGCTGTTTCAGCAATGGCAACAAAAGTTGTCTGGATGCTGGAGTCAGTCATACGGTATGCAAGAAAAAGGAAGGCTAATCCTGATAAGACATCGCCGATGCGAGAAATGGCTCCTCCTGAAAAGTAATAAACTGCTTTCTTATTGTTCAACACTTCTTTATACATGCTGTTCACCTCGTCTTTTTAGCATATCTCCTAAAAAGACGTTGGTCGTATCATATCTTGCACGAAGTTAAAGCAAGATATGGTATATGTCTCATGGTATAATCCCAATAGGAAAAGGTTGGAGGAATCATCGGATGGGATTAGGAATGAAGCGGCTGTTTCATGGTGCCTTTGTGCTGGCGGTCGCTGGATTGATCAGTAAGATATTAAGTGCGGGCTATCGGGTCCCATTTCAAAATATAGTAGGGGATAAGGGCTTTTACATCTATCAGCAAGTGTATCCATTCCTGGGGATAGCAGCGAGTTTGGCGTTATACGGTATTCCGGCAGCGGTGTCCCGGCTTGTTGCCGAACGTTACCGCAATGTATCCCCTTCATTGCGTTCATTTTATTTACCAATTGGAACATTTTTGTTCGGTTTGGCCGTGATCACATTTGCTCTGTTATATATAACTGCTCCGCAAATAGCTGATCTGATGGGGGATGCTGCATTAGAGAAGCCGCTGCGGGCAGCGGCATACATTTTCTTGGCTGTCCCATTCACCTCGATTTTGCGAGGTGTTTATCAAGGGAAGCAAAACATGACACCGACAGCTGTTTCACAAGTGGTGGAGCAGATTGTCCGGGTTGGCTTGATTCTCGTTGTCACTTTCCTGCTTGTACGTACGGGGAGTGATTTGTATGATATTGGAGCTAAGGCTGCACTGGCGTCATTAGTGGGTGCTTGCTTCGGTATCGTGGTACTTGGCATGTATATGAGAAAACAGCCGATCATCTCTACGGTCGAGCAGCGGCTTTCGTGGATATATATCATAAAGACAATTCTCGTATATGGCTTCTTTATTTGTCTAAACTATATGCTATTACTTCTCTTACAGTTTGCGGATGCTTTCACTCTTGTATCCGGCCTGCTTGATCATGGTTTGGGTTTGGATGCGGCACGCGAATGGAAAGGGATATATGATCGCGGTCAGCCGCTTGTCCAATTAGGCATTGTCGTCGGCTCTTCCTTGGCATTAGCGTTTGTGCCGTCCATTACGAAAAAACAGCTCAAAAGTGAAAAGAAAGCTGTCATTAAACTGATGCAGAGCGGATGGAAGCTTAGTTTTCTTCTATCCATTGCAGCAGCAGCTGGATTGATCATTCTGTTTCCGCTTATCAATGAACTATTATTCAAAGCCGATGTCGGTACATATTCGTTACAAGTATTCATGCTGACAATCTTTGTTTGTTCGCTGACATTGACGACAGCATCGATGCTGGAGACGTTAGGGAAATGGAAGCAAACAGCAGTTATCATCGCAGTCGGCTTCCTGCTTAAATGGTTCCTGAATGAATGGCTCGTGCCAATCTACGGCATCATGGGTGCTTCATTGGCGACCGTCATTACGGTAGCTTGCATACTGGCAGGTAATTTGTACTTGCTGAAACGCTATCTGCCGGAGATTAAGTTGTTCCAGCTTCCGTGGAAGAGTCTGATTGTCGGACTGTTGTCCATGCTTGTCGCTGTTGGGTTATTCTACATAGCTGCTGTCGAATTGTTTCACGTGAAAACACGAATTTTGTTATTGATATATGTATTGTTTGCTGTACTCGTCGGTGCTGCAGTGTATGGAATAACTTTGATCCGGACAGGGGCATTCAGCCGGACAGAGCTAGTGTCGTTGCCATTCAGCAAACGATTATTGGGTTTGGAAGGGAGAAATAAGAAATGAAGCATACCATTGAAGTGGTCGGACTTGGTGGCGGAGATATCAATCAATTATCACTAGGAATCTACAAGAAATTAAAAGGTCACGGAAAACCGATATTCGTCAGGACAAAGGACCATCCTGTCGTACAGACGCTGCAAGAAGAAGGAGTGGAATTCCATTCCTATGACGAAATCTACGAAAATTATCCTGATTTCCAATCGGTTTATGAAGAAATAGCTAACAGCTTGTTCCGGCAAGCCGAGGAAGGCTCTTTGATATATGCAGTTCCTGGTCATCCGATGCTGGCGGAGATGACAGTTCAGCTTCTGCTGGCACAACAAGAAGTCGACGTGAAAATCATCGGAGGACAAAGTTTTTTGGATGATTTATTCTCCGCCCTGCGGATCGATCCGATTGATGGCTTCCAGTTTGTTGATGCTACGTCATTCCGGCGCGACGAGCTGGAGTATAGACAGCATCTCATCTTCTGTCAGGTGTACGATCAAATGGTTGCCTCCGAAGTGAAACTTGAATTGCTGGAGGATTTGCCGCCAGAATATCCAGTTACCATCGTAGATGCTGTAGGAAGCGCGAATGAGAGCATCAAGACCGTCATGCTCGAAGACTTGGATAGAAGTGTGGAATTCAGTAATCTGATGAGTGTTTATGTGCCGCCGGCAGTGTCACTGGAGCTGAACCATAAGTTTTACAGGTTGCGTGAGGTGATTCGGACGCTTCGCGGGCCGGGAGGCTGCCCATGGGACCAGAAGCAAACCCATGAATCACTGCGGCGATATGTAATTGAAGAAGCTTATGAACTCATTGATGCCATTAATAAGGAAGATGATGAGAATCTCATCGAAGAACTGGGGGATGTATTGCTTCAAGTCATGCTGCACAGTCAAATCGGTGAAGATGATGGATATTTCACCATCGATGACGTTATCAGAAGTGTGACGGAAAAGATGATTCGCCGTCATCCACATGTTTTTGGCGAAGCGGTCTTGGAAACAGAGGAAGAATTACAAACGAGCTGGGAAGCTATTAAGCAGGAAGAAAAAGCAGAGCACAACCAGGAGCAAGAAGAAAAATCACTGCAGCCGGAGCTGATGAAAGCAGCAGAGCTTGGCAAGCAGATGGCATCTCCTGCTAATATGGCACAGCTGCTGTCCGAATTAAGCAGAAGGGCATCAGAAGCGGCACTGGATGAAAAAGTCGTCGGAGAGCTTCTGTTTGCTATTGCCTCTTATGCAGGCTATTATAAAATAAATCCCGAAATTGCTTTACATCAGGCAATAGAGGGTAATAAAAGTACGGATAAGGGAAGTGAATGACATGCGTTTAGACAAGTTTCTAAAAGTGTCACGTTTGATCAAACGGCGGACATTGGCTAAAGAAGTGGCCGATCAGGGCCGTATCACAATCAATGGTATCCAAGCGAAAGCATCCACGAATGTAGCCGTGGGAGATGAAATGGCGATCCGCTTCGGTCAGAAACTGCTTACGATCGAGGTGCAGCAGCTGAGGGAAGCTGTTAAGAAGGAAGATGCTGCGACACTGTACAAAGTGAAAAAGGAAGAACCTGTACAATAAAAATCCGTTCTAACCTTGTCCCTGGCCTCATAGATTGTTAGGGATAAAAGGGAGGCGGTAACGATGGATCAAACCCGGAAAGTACAAGCGGATCATGATATAAAGATGTTCAGTCGGAAATCGCTCGAGATAAGCGGTGTCAAGGAAGTGGACAGCTTCGATAGCGAAGAATTCCTGCTCCAGACAGAAATGGGTTATATGATCATTCGCGGGAACAACCTGCATATGAAGAATCTCGATTTGCAGGAGGGTAAGGTGTCGATCAAAGGCAAAATCCAGGAGCTGTCCTATTTGGATGAGCATCATGGGGAGAAGGCTAAAGGACTCTTTAGCAAGCTCTTCAAATGACGCTGACCGTCCAGTTCCTCACCATAGTGTCGATGATTGCCGGCGGAGTCTATCTTGGTGCAGCCATGGATACGTTCCGCCGCTTTGAACGGCACTGGAAAAAGCAGGCTGTCATGCGTTACATCATGGAGTGCAGTTTCTGGCTGATGCAGACTTTGCTGCTGTTTTTCCTGCTGTTCCAAGTGAATCAGGGAGAAATGCGTTTTTATATCCTTTTAGCATTGTTATGTGGTTTTGCAGGGTATAGAGCCTTATTTCAGACAAGCTATCAGCGTGTGCTCGAATGGCTCATCCGTATCATCCGACGAACGATATTCATTACGAAGAGGGTTTTACAGGTGCTTATCCTGACACCAATCCGACTGGTGATCCAAGGACTGCTGATGCTGGCAGGGGGAGTCATTGCGCTCTTATGGAAATTGATCCGATTGGTGTTGGTCGTCCTCTTTTACCCGATACGTCTCATTGGTCGGCTCGTGTGGAAGCTGACACCTGAAAGGTACCGAAAAAATTACTCCAAATTAGCAGGTATCTATAGTAGAATGAAGAATATAGCAAGGAAGGTATACGAATCACTGCGCAGAACAAGGAGGTAAAACAGGCGTGGCAAGAAAGAAACGAAACGTAACGAAGATGGAGTCCAGCTACACGAGACAATACGATGCATATACGGAACGGCAGCGGAAAAAGCAAAAAAGACTCTTTCGGCGTTTGATCTTGTTCGCCGCTTTTGCAGTTGTTCTGCTTGGTTTGATGACAGGGTATCATATTCATCAGCGCGGTGTTTATGCTGCTAAGCAGACAGAATACAAAGAGAAGCAGGAAGAGTTAGCTAGCTTGCAAGATAAAGAAGAGGATCTCAAAGAGGAAATTGAACTTTTGAATGATAAAAGTTATGTACTGGAAATCGCCAGGACTAATTACTTCTATTCTAAAGACGGTGAGACCATTTTTAAGATCACTGAAGAAGAACCCTCTTATTGACACCCTTTTCCAAGCTTTTATATAATATATAAGTAGTATATTTCTTTCAAACTTTAAGGAGGAGCATTTTTTTTATGTCAATTGAAGTAGGCAGCAAGTATCAGGGTAAGGTAACAGGAATCACTAATTTCGGTGCTTTCGTAGAACTGCCAGGCGGATCTACTGGACTAGTGCATATTAGTGAAGTTGCCGATAATTACGTGAAAGACATTAATGAACATTTGTCTGTCGGTGATATGATCACAGTCAAAGTCATTAATGAAAAGGACGGAAAGATTGGGCTTTCCATCAAGAAAGCAAAAGATAATCCGCCGCCAGCACGCCGTAACAACAACAGAGGATCCGGACATGGCGGTGGTCACCGCGATCGCACGGAATCGTTTGAAGCTAAAATGAATCGCTTCCTGAAGGATTCAGAGGACCGTCTTGCGTCCCTTAAGAAACACACAGAATCAAAACGCGGTGGCAGAGGCGCTAAAAAAGGTTAAACTTGCTGTCTATATTGGGATTTGATAAAAATGCAAATCTTAAGATACAAAACATGGAATCGGATGCGTGAAGCATTCGATTTTTTTTGTATACAAAAAAACAAGGAATGCAATCTGCATTCCTTGTTTAAAGATAGCGGCGGAGGGGATCGAACCCCCGACCTCACGGGTATGAACCGTACGCTCTAGCCAGCTGAGCTACACCGCCATATGAAATTAAATGTTTCAAAGCACAAGTAATATAATATAACAGCATACGTCATATGTCAACAATATTTTTTTGATATCGTTTGGCAGGAAGATTACGGTATAGTAAGTATATAGATAGGGGAGGGGATCAGGATGATTTGTCTTGTCAGACATGGAGAAACGGATTGGAATAAGCTAGGTAAAGTGCAAGGAAGTACCGATATCCCATTGAATGAAACAGGAGTCAGACAGGCGCAGGCTACTCGTGATTATCTGGCAGGTAGTGATTTTGAATTGATCATTGCAAGTCCGATGAAGCGGGCAAGGAAGACTGCTGATATCATTAATGAAGCATTGCAGCTGCCGATCGTGGAAATGGAAGGTTTCGTCGAAAGGGGATTTGGCGAAGCAGAAGGTCTTACTAAAGAAGAACGAGAAGCGAAATATCCTAGCTTTGATTTTCCTGGTATGGAAACATGGGAGGATCTAGTGGAACGGGTAATGCAAGCATTGCAAGAAGTGAATGCGAAATATGGAGACAAGAAAATATTGCTCGTCGCACATGGGGCAGTAATTTCCGCGATTTTATCAACCATCTCGGATGGGGAGTATGATCTGGAGAATACGCGTCTTGTGAATGCTTGCTTAAGCAATATCCAATTCGTCGAAGAAAAATGGAAAGTACATAATTACAATCTTTCTGATCATTTAGCGAATATATAAAAAACCTGCATCCAGCTCGGATGCAGGTTTTTATTTTAATGTGTTTCAGAAGGTTTTCCGACAGGCGTCGTTGTAGCTGTCGATTGTTCCTGTTCGATTTCATCTGCAGGGCGTACCTTTCTCAAGAAGAAGGAAAGCAGGAATCCGACTGCTGCGATGATCGTTGCAATCCAGAAAGCATCGTTGATACCTTCAATGGAACCCAGCAAAGTAGCTTGCTGTTGTGGTGTACCAGACGTCATCATGTCTGTAACGTGCTCTTTTGTTTGAGTTGAGAACACGGTAACAAGCAAAGCAGTACCGATTGCACCGGCCATTTGGCGAAGTGTATTGGCCATCGCTGTACCGTGTGCATAATAACGTTTCGGCAGCTGATTCAAGCCAGCTGTCATGATCGGCATCATAACCATGGATACACCGACCATACGGAAGGTATAAACAGTCATCATATACGTGTAAGTTGTATCGATAGACAACGTACTTAGGAAGTAAGTTGTGATCGTCGTGATCAAAAGTCCGATCAATGCAAGCGGACGAGCACCGATCTTATCGAACAGTTTACCAGTGATTGGTGACATGATCGCTGATACTAGTGCACCAGGCAATAGCAATAGACCTGATTTAAGCGGTGAGTAACCGAGCATGTTTTGGGTGAAAATCGGAATCAATAGCATCGCTGCAAACATTGCCATCGTAA
Organism: Terribacillus jepli; assembly: GCF_047228925.1. Lineage (NCBI taxonomy): Bacteria > Bacillati > Bacillota > Bacilli > Caryophanales > Bacillaceae > Terribacillus > Terribacillus jepli. The sequence goes on from NZ_JBFEGH010000024.1 coordinate 38,203, forward strand.
TGACGACGTTGATTGTTGTTGATAACGAGAACATCCAATATTTGAATACACGGAATTCCAGCATAGGTTTTTTGATTGTCAGCTGACGGATGATGAAAATCAGCAAGGCTATTCCACCCACTGTCAGTGTAGAGATGACTGGTGCGGAATCCCAACCTTTATCTCCTGCGACACTGAAGCCGTAAAGCAAGCCACCAAATCCTACTGTGGACAAGATAACAGATAGAACATCGACTGATGATTTCTGTGTTTTTGTTACGTTACGCAATACGTAGATTGCCAAGATAACATCGATAATAGCAATCGGCAAGATGATGAAGAATAACCATCTCCAAGATGCATGCTCCACGATGAATCCGGATAGCGTTGGTCCGATAGCCGGAGCGAACATCATCGCAAGGCCGATGACACCCATTGCACTGCCTCGCTTCTCGATTGGGTACAAGCTCAATACAGTATTGAATAATAATGGCATCATGATACCAGCGCCTGCTGCTTGTACAATACGACCGATCAGGATTGTTGTGAATTCAGGTCCGACCCCGCAAATGAGCGTCCCGATTGCGAACAAGCTCATGGCGGTGATAAATAGCTTACGAGTTGTGAATCTTTCCATAAAGAAAGCAGTAATTGGGATCAGGATACCGTTAACCAGCATGAATGCTGTTGTCAGCCATTGGGCTGAGTTTTCTTGTATATCCAAATCCACCATCATTTTTGGCAGCGCGATATTCATGAGCGTCTGGTTCAGAATGGCTACGAATGCGCCTAGAACCAAGATCGCGACGATTGGTCCTCTTTTTAATGTCTGCGGATCTACATAAGCAGAACGATCTTTCATGTTGTCTCATCTCCTTGAGTAATGATCTTTTTTAGCAAACGGTGGTGAAGAGACAATAATGTCTCTATTTCCTCCGTGCTGAAGTCTGAAATGCTCTCCAATCTTTGCAAATAGGTTCGGTAGGCTGTCTTTTTCTGCTCCAGTCCCTTTGGAGTCAGTGACAGTACGATGGCTCGCCGGTCGTGTGTCGAGCGCTCCCGTTTTACCAATTCAGCTTGTACAAGCCTTTCAACCGTTTCGCTAACTGTGCTCTTGCTCGCATTTACTTTTTGAGCAAGATCGTTCAAGCCAGTTCCAGGCTCGTCCGCTAATACTTTCAGGATGTGCAGCTGTACGACAGTCACACCCAATTGATCAGCATTGTGCCAGAATTGCTTGTGGAAAGCTTGGTTCAAACAGCGAAATGATTGGACGACTCGGCTGATTTTTTCCTCATCAGTCAAAGTTGTCATCCCCTCAACAAAAAAATAGTTCGCATGCGAACTGTTTCAGTAGGAACCATTCTACTCCTCTTTTGTAAAAATGCAATATAGAAATCTCGCGGAAAACGCTTCCCATAAAAAATAAAAGTTTTCTGACAAGACACACGGAACAAGAGCTTATTACGACAAGGAAAATTGCCGCAAAAGAGCTTTTGGTGTCCAAGCTGTGTTGAAGCCGGTGAGAAGGTATTGGATTAAGTCGAAATGTTTTTAGGTCTCGCTCGGTTCTTTTGACAAATTGTGAAGAGCTGATGTGGTTAAATGACCTTATTCAAATAAGAGTTTGTCCCGGGGTATGCCATGGTATGTACACAGAGCCTCGGTAAATATGGGGATAGGAGTGTTCAATGAATGGAGACTGTATCAAGAAAGAAATGGGGCATCTATGGTGTGGAGCAAAAGCGATTCGAGAATTGGAAGAAGAAGGGGTTTGAGCTTGCGAAACTTTTATTGATCGAGAAAGCATGGCTTTTGGCACTTGTAGGCTTCTTACTTGGACGGGCAGTGGTATTGACCACAGTTTCACCATTCGCGGTGGCATTTCTGGCATCCATCTGGCTTACTAGAAGAAAAAGAATGCTGCCGATCACGCTGGTTACAGTCGCAGGTGCCTGTACCTACCAGTGGACACACGGCTTGTATATAGCAGGTGCTGCATTTGTCCTTTATTTCTTGGCTATGCTTTGTAAGAGGATTCCGCACCAAATTCGGGTGATGGCGGTGCTCGTCTTCCTGGCAAGTGCACTGCCGAGGATGCTGGCATTCTCTTATGAAAATACATTGTCCAGCTTTGATTGGATGATGATCGGCGTCGAAGGCATTCTTGGTTCTGTACTCTTTATCATCTTTATGCAAAGCATTCCGCTATTATCCATTAAAAGATATTATCCGGCATTAAAAAATGAAGAAATTGTCTGTTTGATCATTTTACTCGCCTCGGTCCTGACGGGCACGATCGGATGGCAGCTTCAAGGCGCTGGGGTCGAGCAAATTTTCTCCCGTTACTTTGTCCTGCTGCTGGCCTTGATCGGTGGAGCGGCTATGGGTTCGACTGTCGGGGTGGTTGCGGGGTTGATTCTCAGTCTCGCCAATGTTGCCAGCCTCTATGAGATGAGTCTGCTGGCATTCGCTGGATTGCTTGGCGGTCTATTGAAGGATGGAAAGAAAATCGGTGTGAGCATAGGGCTCATCATTGGTACATTGCTCATCGGTGTGTACGGGCAAGAGCAGGGCATACAGGAAGTGTATCCATCCTTGCTTGCTTCAGCAATGAGTATTTTACTGCTTGTTTTGACGCCGGATAGCTGGATCCGCCGTATGTCCCGGTTCGTTCCCGGCACTGCAGAGCAAGCCCAAGAACAGGAGCAATATTTACAAAAAGTCCGGGATGTCACGGCTAATCGTGTTCAGCAGTTCTCCAATGTATTCGATGCATTGGCAAAAAGCTTCGCTGCGCCTGACCGGGCTGCAGAGGATGTGCGGAATCGGGAAACTGATTTCCTGCTTGGCAATGTGACCGAGCAGACGTGTCAGTTGTGCTTCAAAAAGGATCGCTGCTGGGGTGCGCAGCAGTTTGATCGTACGTATCAGTTAATGGAGAGTCTCAAGGAAGATATGGAGGACGGCGGGCCGCCGAATAAGCTGCTGGAGCGGAACTTGGAATCCCACTGTGTCAAATCGAAAAAAGTGGTTGAAACGATGAAGCATGAGCTGAGTTTCTACCAAGCAAATCAAATGCTCCGGCGGCAAGTACAGGAAAGTCGCCGGTTTGTCGCAGACCAGCTGAATGGTGTATCGGAGGTAATGGGCGACTTCGCAAAAGAAATCGTCAAGGAAAAGGAGAATCACGAACAACAGGAAGTGGAAATGATGGCTGCTTTACGGGCGGCTGGCTTAGTCGTGGACAAGCTGGATGTGTTTTCCCTGACCAAAGGCGGCATTGATATCGAAATGCATGTATCCATACAAGGGTACCATGGCGAGGGGCAAAAGCTGATCGGTCCCATTCTATCCGACATTCTGGGGGAGAGTGTCGTCGTGACGAAGGAAGAGATAGCGCCGTTTCCGGATAAATCCTGTTTCCTGGCGTTTTCTTCCATCAAAAAATTCATTGTGGATACAGGAGTGGCACATGCGGCAAAAGGTGGGGGGTTCGTCTCGGGGGATAGCTTTTCCACGATCGAACTAGGGGCGGGCAAGTATGCAATCGCAATCAGTGATGGAATGGGAAATGGAGATCGGGCACATGAGGAAAGCACCGAGACGCTACGACTGTTGCAGCAGATTCTGCAGTCGGGAATCAGGGAAGAAGTGGCAATCAAATCAATCAATTCAATCCTCTCGCTCCGCTCCAATGAGGAGATATTCGCTACATTGGATCTGGCAGTCATCGATTTGCATGACGCAGCTGTCCAATTCCTAAAAATCGGATCGACGCCAAGCTTCATCAAGCGAGGTGATCAGGTCATTAAAATAGAGTCTGGCAATTTGCCTATCGGTATCGTGCAGGATCTGGAGGTGGATGTTGTCAAGGAGCAGCTGCAGCCGGGTGATTTGCTTGTCATGATGAGTGACGGTATCTTTGAAGCTCCGCGCCATGTGGAGAATACAGATATTTGGCTGAAGCGAAAGATCAAGGAAATGAAAACGACCGTGCCGCAGGAGATGGCCGATCTGCTCCTGGAGGAGGTTGTTCGCCATCGCGAGGGAGAGATAGAGGATGACATGACCGTCATGGTGGCCGCCATTGACAGGAATATGCCGGAATGGGCTTCCATTCCTACTTATAAAAACAAAGTGAAGGAGGCGTAAGGAACGTATATTATCTTCTTTTCCCGTCGAAGATGGAGATAACGAATGGAGAAGAGGGATAACGATGAAACCGAGTACGCTGAAACAAATCCTGCTCATTACAGATGGATGCTCCAACCGCGGGGAAGACCCGGCAGCAGTTGCTGCATTAGCTTACGCTCAACATATTACGGTCAATGTAATCGGTATTCTGGAGGAGGGACATGCTGAACATTCAGTCAGCCTCGAGGAAGTGGAGAATATCGCAAAAGCAGGAGGCGGTGTCAGTCAGCTGATCTATAAGCAAGCTTTGACAGAGACCGTCCAAATGGTGACAAAGCAGGCAATGACCCAGACAATCGAGGGTGTCGTCAATCAAGAACTGAAGCAGATTCTAGGTCCTGGCAATACATTGGACGACCTGCCGCCGGATAAAAGAGGGGATGTGCTCGAGGTTGTCGAGGATATTAGTGAAACGGCTAATCTGGAGGTGCTTATCCTAGTCGATACGAGCGCCAGCATGCATCATAAGCTCCTTGTGGTGAAAGAAGCGCTGATCGATTTGTCAATCAGCATGAATGCACGACTTGGCAATAACAAGTTCGCCATATTTGGTTTTCCGGGGAAAAGGGAGCCAGCTGTTAAGGTGATGGAGTGGACCGAGCGGCTGGAAAATGTGTCTTCTGTCTTTCCGAAGCTTGCTACAGGCGGCGTGACACCGACCGGACCTGCGCTGAGGGAAGCGTTGCATGAATTCAGCCGCCAGTCGTTAAAAAAGCGGTCGGTAGATGACGGGATGACCGAATATGAAGAATTCGGCAGCTGAAATACGTACTGGCATCCGTTTGTCAGGCAAGTGGCACCATGGAGATTACCCATTGATTCGAAAACTCGGAAGCGGGGCAATCGGATCTGTGTATCTAACAGAAAGAAATGGCATCCATGCAGCCTTGAAAATCAGTGATAAACGCACCTCGATGACAATGGAGGTGAAAGTGCTGCAATCACTGAAAAAGGTCCAGGGATATTTCCTCGGGCCTTGTTTGTTTGATACCGATGACTATGTCAGTCCGAGCGGTCGGCTATATACCTTTTACGTCATGGAATATATCCAAGGGAGTCGACTTGATACGTACATCAAAGCAAAAGGACCGGAGTGGCTGCCGGTATTGCTGCTGGGACTGCTGGATGACTTAGACCATCTTCACCGGTCGGGGTGGGTTTTCGGTGATTTGAAGCTTGATAATCTAGTCGTCAGCGAAAAACCTGCTCGGCTCCGATGGGTGGATGTAGGAGGGACGACACAGCTGGGTCGTGCAATCAAGGAATATACCGAGTTTTATGACCGCGGACACTGGGGGATGGGAAGCAGGAAAGCAGAACCGACATATGACTTGTTCGCGCTTGCTATGACTGCGTTGGAAATTTTGAATGGCGGAAGGTTTGCAAAAGGCGAGACACCGAAAATTTCGATTAAGAGGGCATTGCACGCTGCCGGGAAGCTGCGTCCCATTTTAGAGAAAGCATTGACGGGCAAATATACCGACAGTATCGGAATGAAGCAAGATTTAGTGAAGCTCTTGATGAAAAAGAAGTCGCCGGCGCCAGTCTCTCCGCCTTCCAGAATGGCAAAAAGCAGCCGGCGCAAGACGGGACTCGGAGAAAGCATAGTACTAAGTGTCTATGCTATCATTTGCTATGTGATATATCTGCTGCAATAAACTTTTTGTCTAATCGCATCAATGGTACGATGAAAGCAGCAATTACATAAGGATGAAGGTAAATGAAAAAGACTGTGGCAGCATTTATGGACAGACACGATTTATGGAAGGAAAACACCACTATCCTGGTAGGTGTATCCGGTGGGCCGGATTCGATGGCACTTCTCCATTTCCTGAAGGAACATAGGGGGCAGAAAGGCTGGCAGATCATTGCATTGAGTGTCGATCATGGATTGCGCGGAGAAGAATCCAGGATGGATGCTGAATTCGTGGAATCGATTTGCGAAAAATGGGGGATTAGGTCAGAAGCTGTAACAGTGGATGTTCCGGCCTGGAAGGAAACACATCAGCAGAGTACCCAGGTGGCAGCCAGGGAGATGCGCTATCGCTATTTTGAGGAGCGCATGAATCATCATAAAGCGGACGCTTTGTTTCTTGCCCACCATGGTGATGATCAGGCAGAAACGATTCTGATGCGTCTGGCGCGCGGTTCCAATCCCGCAGCCGTCAGTGGTATGGATATCCGGAGGCCCTTTGCTGGCGGGGAAATCATCCGGCCGATGCTGTCTTGCAGCAAATCGGAAATCCAACAATATTGTGAACAGCATGCTCTGCCGTATCGCATCGATCCGTCCAACGCCACGGAAGATTATACGCGTAATCTTTTCCGGCATCGGGTACTGGCTCCGATAAAAAACGAATTCCCTGCCTTCCATCAACATGCGCAGCGCTTCAGTGAAGCACTTAAAGCGGATGAAGCTTACTTGGAGGGACAGGCGGCAAAAATGTTCAAAGAAGCGGTGGAATACGATGCTGCAAAACAGACGGCAGCCTTTGAAATAGAACGATTCACTACATACCCGATTGCTTTACAAAGAAGAGTGTATCATCTAATATTGATGTATCTGTATCAAGCGCTTCCGGTGGATTTGCATCATCGGCACGAAGCGCAATTTTTTGAACTGATAGCTAGCTCTAAAGCAAACAGCTCACTAGATTTTCCGGCAGGATTACAACTGACAAAGTCTTATGGCCATATGACGGTTTCTTTCCGTAATGGGGAAAAAGACTTATTCCACTATACATTACACGCTCCCGGATGCGTCACGTTACCTGATGGATCTCTATTAAAGGCTACTTTTACCCCTCACCCAAATGAAAACAATTCCCATATCTTCGTATTGCCCGTTGACGATGTCACTTTGCCTTTACGGGTACGCACAAGGAAAAATGGCGACAAAATGAAGCTGCGCGGAATGAGAGGGACCAAAAAAGTAAAAGATATTTTCATTGATGAAAAAATTCCTGCTGATCAAAGGCAGGTTTGGCCGATTGTGGAGGATGCGACTGGCACTATTTTATGGCTTATCGGTTTGAGAAAAGGGGAAACAGGCAGAACAACAGGAGAAACAGGCAGCTATTTGTGTCTGTGCTACCAAGCGAAAAATGGGGAACAAACAGGAGGACCGAGCAATGCATGATGAGATTGAGAAGATATTGATTACGAAGGAAGAGATCGAGGCGAAATGTGCTGAGATCGGTAGACAGCTTACAGAGGAATATAAAGATTCCTTCCCGCTTGCTATCGGTGTGTTGAAAGGTGCCCTTCCGTTCATGTCCGATGTGCTCCGTCATATGGATACACATCTTGAGATGGATTTCATGGATGTGTCCAGTTATGCCGGGGGCATGACATCCACTGGTGAAGTGAAGATCGTCAAGGATCTGGATACAAAAGTGGAAGGCAGAGATCTTCTGATCATTGAGGATATCATCGACAGTGGTCTCACCTTGAGCTATCTGGTTGATTTGTTCAAATACCGGAAAGCGAAGTCGATTAAGATTGTCACACTGCTTGATAAGCCTTCGGGACGTACGGCGAAGATCCAGGCGGACTTGGTCGGTTTCCGCGTGCCGAATGAATTCGTCGTCGGCTATGGTTTGGATTATCAGGAGAAGTACCGTAATTTGCCATATATCGGTGTTCTGAAACCGGAAGTGTATGGCGGCGCCCGGACCGAATAAACGGTATCGGCATGGAATGGCATCCTTTTACATAAGGTAAAGGGTATTTAGTTGTATAGCAGGTTTTGCGTATGGTAGTATTTACTATAGTTTTCTCGTTTGGGAGGAGGTAGGCAATGAGCAAAGTGTTCCGTAATACCCTAATGGTTATAATTATATTTGTAGTCATTATCGGTGTGATCAACTTATTCAGGAATCAGACGAATGAAGTCGAACAGTATGACATTAACAAATTCAGGACCACACTTGAGAGTGGTGACATACAAAGCATGACCGTCCAGCCTACTAACAATATCTATACGTTAAGAGGAGAGACGGAAGATAACAAGCAGTTCCAGACTGAGATACCTCAGAATGAGCAGCTGATGAGTGATATCATCAATACTGCAAATGAACAAGGTGTTAAGTTGAATGCAGATGAAGAGCCGCAGCCAAGCTTCTGGCAGACGCTGCTGACATCCATCTTCCCGATCTTGCTGCTTGTGCTGATTTTCTTGTTCTTCATGAGCCAGGCGCAAGGCGGCGGCAGCCGAGTGATGAACTTTGGTAAGAGCAAGGCGAAAATGTACAATGAAGAGAAGAAGAAAGTGAAGTTCCGCGATGTAGCCGGAGCTGACGAAGAGAAGCAGGAGCTTGTCGAAGTTGTCGACTTCCTTAAAGATCCTCGCAAATTCTCTGCTGTAGGAGCCCGCATTCCGAAAGGTGTCCTGCTTGTGGGACCTCCGGGTACAGGTAAAACATTGCTTGCCCGTGCGGTGGCAGGAGAAGCAGGCGTTCCATTCTTCTCTATAAGTGGTTCGGACTTCGTAGAGATGTTTGTAGGGGTCGGTGCATCCCGTGTACGTGATTTATTTGAAAATGCGAAGAAGAACGCACCATGTATCATCTTCATCGATGAGATTGATGCCGTAGGTCGTCAGCGTGGAGCTGGTCTGGGCGGCGGTCACGATGAGCGTGAGCAGACATTGAACCAATTGCTTGTCGAGATGGATGGTTTCGGTGCCAATGAAGGTATCATCATCATCGCTGCGACAAACCGTGCTGATATTCTTGACCCAGCCCTTCTCCGTCCTGGCCGTTTCGACCGTCAGATCACAGTCGATCGCCCAGATCTAGGCGGACGTGAAGCTGTCTTGAAGGTACATGCCCGCAACAAACCGCTTGATGAGTCCGTTAATCTGCGTACAATCGCAATGCGTACGCCAGGATTCTCCGGAGCGGATTTGGAGAACCTGTTGAATGAAGCTGCACTGGTAGCTGCACGAAATGATCGTAAGAAAATCGTCATGGCCGATGTCGATGAAGCGATTGATCGTGTCATTGCCGGTCCTGCGAAGAAAAGCCGTGTCATCTCCAAGAAAGAACGTAATATCGTTGCTTATCATGAGAGCGGACATACTGTCATCGGCATGGTCCTCGACGATGCGGACATGGTGCATAAAGTCACTATCGTCCCTCGAGGCCAAGCTGGCGGTTATGCTGTCATGCTGCCGAGGGAAGATCGTTACTTCATGACCAAGCCGGAATTGCTTGATAAGATCACCGGATTGCTTGGAGGACGTGTTGCTGAGGAGGTCATCTTCGGGGAAGTAAGTACCGGAGCACATAATGACTTCCAGCGAGCGACGAATATCGCCCGCAAAATGGTTACCGAGTACGGTATGAGTGATAAGATCGGTCCGTTGCAGTTCACAAGCAATGGCGGGAATGTATTCCTTGGCCGTGATATCCAGAATGAACAAACATACAGTGATGCAATCGCTTATGAAATCGATCAGGAAGTACAAAACTTCATCAACCAATGTTATGCGCGTGCCAAACAGATTCTTACAGAAAACAAAGAGAAGCTGGAGCTTATCGCTCAAACATTGCTTGAGATCGAAACATTGGATGCGTTCCAAATCCAAACATTGTTTGATAAAGGACGACTGCCAACAGAGGAAGAAGTTGCCGCTGAACGCAGCAAGTCTGATAAAAAAGCCAGCCTGACAAAGGATGAAGATGACGAAGTAACTGTCACAATCCAGCCGCAGGAAGAAAAGGAAGTAACACCAGCCGATGACAATGCCATCGATGAGGATACTTCCACTCCGCGGGAACAGTCAGGTATACCAGAAGATGAGCCGCGCCAAGACGGCGGTTCGGATGATCGTCCAAGATCATAATAGAAAAGGTCTCCTATCGGGAGGCCTTTTTTCATTGTTTGGGTATAGTAAACATATAAAGGGATTTACCTGCTGGATTATGATAAGATAAACAATACCTTGTGGACAAAAGACCGTATACGGTTGATATATAAAAGGAGTGACATTGCTCTTATGGGTGATTATTTAATTAAAGCAACAGGATTTAACGGAGCTATTCGGGCTTACGCTATCCAATCGACAGAATTAGTGGAAGAGGCGCGTCGCCGTCATGATACTTGGGCAACGGCGTCAGCAGCCTTGGGACGTACACTGACAATCAGCGCGATAATGGGTGCCATGCTAAAAGGGGAAGACAAGCTGACCGTAAAGGTCGAAGGCGATGGACCGGTAGGACCGATTATCGTAGACAGTAATGCAAAAGGTGAAGTGAGAGGATATATCACGAATCCGCATGTCGATTTTGAACTGAATTCCATCGGGAAATTGGATGTATCCCGGGCTGTCGGTACTGTCGGAACATTGAGCGTAGCCAAAGATCTTGGACTGAAAGAGATGTTCACTGGTCAAGTACCAATTGTTTCGGGGGAAATCGGTGATGACTTCACCTATTATTTCGCTAATTCCGAGCAGGTACCTTCTGCGGTCGGCGCGGGAGTATTGGTTAACCCAGATCATACCATTCTTGCGGCAGGTGGCTTTATCCTCCAAGTAATGCCGGGAGCCGATGACAGCATCATCACGCAATTGGAAGAGCGAATCGGCTCCATTGCGCCGATATCCACCTTGATTCGGGAAGGGAATACACCTGAGCAAATCCTTGAGAAGCTGATCGGGGAAGAGAATATTCACTTCCTGGACACCTTGCCGATCAGTTTCACATGCCAATGCTCCAAGGATCGCATCCAGAATGCAATCAAGAGTCTTGGAAACGAAGAAATCCAAGCTATGATCGACGAAGATCATGGAGCAGAGGCGAGCTGCCATTTCTGTAATGAGACGTACACATTTACTGAAGAGGACTTAAAAGCGTTACTCCAATGACCACTCATTTGGATTGACTTTTAGCAGAAATTTGCTTACAGTTAAATAAATCCAATTAAAATAGTGGGAATTAGGGGGAATAATCATGGCAATTGCATCATCCATTTCTGAATTGATCGGAAACACACCAATCGTGAAGCTTAATCGAACAGCGGACGCAGATAGTGCCGAGATTTATGTAAAGCTCGAATTCCAGAATCCAGGCGGATCTGTTAAGGATAGGATTGCTCTTGCAATGATTGAGGACGCAGAAGAACATGGCAAATTGAACCCGGGTGACACAATCATCGAGCCGACGAGCGGCAATACCGGAATTGGTCTTGCCCTTGTGGCGGCGATCAAAGGGTATAAAGCTATTCTTGTCATGCCTGATACGATGAGTATGGAAAGACGCAACCTGCTTCGTGCTTATGGAGCGCAGCTCGTATTGACTCCCGGTGCTGAAGGAATGAAGGGTGCCATTCAGAAGGCAGAAGAATTGCAGAAGGAAAACGGCTATTTCATGCCTCAGCAGTTCAATAATGAAGCCAACCCTGCCATTCACGCACGTACGACTGGTAAAGAGATTGCAGCTGAGTTCGGCGGCGATCTGGATGCGTTCATCTCTGGGATCGGTACAGGCGGTACCATTACCGGGGTAGGTAAAGTTCTGAAAGAATTGAATAAGGATATCCGGATTGTGGCAGTAGAGCCGTCTAACTCACCGGTTTTATCCGGCGGTAAGCCAGGACCGCATAAAATTCAGGGTATTGGTGCAGGATTCGTTCCAGCAATCCTGGATACGGAGATTTACTCCGATATCATTCAAGTGGAGAATGATGAAGCATACGCGACTGCCAGGGAAACAGCTGCCAAAGAAGGCTTGCTGGGTGGCGTTTCAACTGGAGCTGCCATCTTCGCAGCTAAAAAGGTTGCCAAAGAACTTGGACCAGGCAAGAAGGTGTTGGCGATCGTTCCTAGTAACGGCGAACGTTACCTCTCCACACCGCTATACCAATTCGAAGACTAATAGAACGGAAAGCCCCTGCCTGAATAGGCAGGGGTGTTTTTTTATGCGGTAATTCGTGTACACTAGTATAAATAATAGATTGAACGGGAGGTTGACGCGACATGAAACGCAGAATAGGCAGTAGAGAATACGATCTTTCCAAGCGGACACTCGTAATGGGAATCATTAACGTGACACCCGACTCTTTTTCGGACGGAGGCAGTTATACAACTGTAGAAGCAGCTGTCAAACAAGCGCAAAAGCTCGCAGCAGATGGGGCGGACATTCTGGACATTGGCGGGGAATCGACGCGGCCTGGATTCGAACCGGTATCGACAGATGAAGAGATTGCGCGTGTAGTGCCGGCCATACGGGCAATAAGAGAAGTAGTGGATCTGCCGATATCGATAGATACGTACAAAGCAAATACGGCAGAAGCAGCAATTGAGGCAGGTGCATCCATCATCAATGATATCTGGGGTGCGAAATGCGATCCTGAAATGGCTGATGTTGCAGCACGAACAGGAGTTCCGATCATCCTGATGCATAATCGAAAGGAAGCTCGTTACGACGATTTAATTCCAGACATGATTAAAGATCTGGAAGAAAGTATCGCAATTGCTTTGAAGGCAGGTGTGAAGCAGGAGGATATCTGGCTGGATCCGGGCATTGGTTTTGTCAAGTCCTTTGAGGAAAACATGACTGCAATGCGTCAGCTGGATAAGATAACGGCTTTGGGCTATCCTGTACTTCTCGGTACATCCAGAAAAAGGTTTATTGGTACGGTGCTTGATTTGCCTGCAGATGAACGGGATGAAGGTACAGCGGCTACGACAGCGTTTGGCATAACAAAGGGCGTGCACATGGTGCGGGTCCATGAAGTAAAACAGACAGCACGCATGGTGAAAATGATGGATGCGCTAGTTAGGGAGGAGTAAATGATGGATAAAATATATATGAATCAATTGCAGTTCTACGGCTATCATGGTCTATTTCCGGAAGAGAACAAATTGGGTCAGCGTTTTATAGTGGATGCGGTACTGGAACTGGATCTTCGTCAAGCGGGCGAATCGGATGACATGACACAATCGATCCATTATGGACAGGCGTATGAAGTCATCAGAGACATTGTGGAAGGACGGGCGAAGAATTTGGTGGAAGCTGTGGCAGAAGAGATTGCCAAGCAATTATTTGCCGCATTCTCATTATTGGAAGCATGCACGGTGAAAGTCATCAAACCCGATCCCCCGATTGCTGGCCATTATGAATCGGTAGCGGTGGAAATACGGCGGGAACGTCCATGAAACAGGCTTGGATTGCACTGGGGTCAAATATATCCCCAAGAGAGACGTACCTGGAGCAGGCTGCCCGGAAATTAAAAGAGCAACCTGGTATTCGACTGAAGCAAGTTTCGACAGTGTATGAAACTGATCCGGTCGGTTATGAAGACCAAGATCAATTCCTGAACTTGGTCGTGGAAGTGGAAACAAGTTTGGGACCTATGGAACTTCTCCATATCTGCCAAAATATCGAACAGGAATTGGGACGGGAAAGGGTCATCCGCTGGGGACCGCGGACTGTCGACCTTGACATTTTGCTGTATAGTACTGAAAATATGAATGTTGAGGAACTTATCCTTCCCCATCCGCGTATGCATGAGCGTGCTTTTGTACTAGTTCCATTAGTTGAAATCGCACCCGACCTTCCATTAAAGGGGAAACAGATAAAGGAATGGCTGGATGGAATGGCTGACCAAGACGTGCAAGGTGTACGGCACTGGGGTACTTTAAATATATAGAAATAAACTTCATGGGAGGTAATGACGTTGTTCAAAATTGGTGATATCACCATTAAGAACCGAGTAGTATTGGCGCCGATGGCTGGTATCAGTAATTCTGCTTTCCGTTTGACCGTCAAGGAATTCGGTGCAGGGATTGTATGTGCGGAAATGATCAGTGACAACGGCATTGTGACTCGGAATGCAAAAACGATGAATATGCTGTATATAGATGAACAAGAAAAGCCAATGAGCTTGCAGATCTTTGGCGCTAAACCAGAGACGCTGGTGGAGGCTGCTAAGTTTGTCGACCAAAATACGACAGCTGATATCATCGATATAAATATGGGGTGTCCAGCACCGAAGATTACAAAGAACATGGCAGGTTCCCGTTGGCTGTTGCAGCCTGAGAAGATATATGAAATGGTTTCTGCAGTTGTAAAAGAAGTGAATAAGCCAGTAACCGTCAAAATGCGAACGGGTTGGGATGATAGCACGATCTATGCCGTGGAAAATGCGCAAGCGCTTGAAGAAGCAGGCGCTGCAGCAGTAGCATTGCATGGCCGTACACGAGAGCAGCATTATGAAGGACTCGCCAACTGGGACATCATTCGCCAAGTGAAAGAGTCTGTTTCCATTCCTGTTATCGGAAATGGCGATATCACAACGCCTCAGCTTGCGAAGCAGCGGTTGGAAGAGGCAGGTGTTGATGCCGTAATGATCGGACGTGCTGCCCTTGGAGATCCATGGATGATATACCGGACAGTGCATTATCTCGAAACAGGTGAGATGCTGGATGAACCGAAACCGCGTGAGAAGATTGACGTATGTGTATTGCATATGGATCGTTTGATTCGTCTCAAAGGAGAAAAAGTAGCAATTTTGGAAATGCGTAAGCATGCTGCCTGGTACTTGAAAGGTTTGGAAGGTACGGGGAAAGTGCGGAAGCTGATCAACTTAACGAACACGAAAGAAGAAATGCTCGATGCGCTTTATGATTTTGCGGACCAAGCGGAAGCATCCATCGCAATGTCTTAATCGGGCGTGCTTTATTGACACGGCAGTGCTGCTTTTCTATACTTATACGAGGTAGCAATGCGACAAGCCTCGCATTTTTTGAGGACGAACAATACTGCCAGTCATACTGGCAGTTTTTTTAGCATGTTAGAGACTGAATATAGAAGAAATGGGAGTGAACAGGATGAGTGAAGAATTAAACGATCAGATGCAGGTGCGTCGCGATAAAATGGAACAGCTCATGAACCAAGGTTATAACCCGTTCGGTGCCAGATTTGAGCGTACGCATCAATCCGAAGAGCTTGTAGCTGCATTTGATGCTTTCAGTAAAGAAGAGCTGGAAGAGAAAAAAGCAGAAGTGACAATTGCGGGTCGTCTGATGACAAAACGAGGAAAAGGTAAAGCTGGTTTTGCACATTTGCAGGACTTAAGTGGCCAGATTCAACTGTATGTACGTAAAGATCAGGTTGGCGATGAAGCTTACGAGTTATTCAGCAATGCGGATCTAGGTGATATCGTCGGTGTTACAGGTGTTATGTTCAAGACGAATGTAGGAGAGCTTTCCGTTAAGGCGACAACATTTGACATCCTGTCCAAGGCTCTTCGTCCGCTTCCTGATAAATTCCACGGCTTGACGGATATCGAGCAGCGTTATCGCCAGCGCTATCTTGACTTGATCGTAAACCCAGAGTCGAAGCAAACATTCATCACTCGCAGTAAAATCATTCAAAGCATCCGTCGTTACTTGGACGATATCGGATACTTGGAGGTGGAAACACCATTAATGCACAGCATTCCGGGTGGAGCGGCAGCTCGTCCGTTCATTACCCATCATAATGCTTTGGATATCCCGCTTTATATGCGTATAGCGATTGAGCTCCATTTGAAGCGCCTTATCGTCGGCGGATTGGAGAAAGTATATGAAATCGGTCGTGTATTCCGTAATGAGGGAGTATCCACGCGCCATAACCCTGAGTTCACAATGCTGGAGCTATACGAAGCATATGGTGACATGGATACGATCATGGAACTGACAGAAAATCTGATCGCCCATGTAGCGAAAGATGTACTAGGTAAAACTGTCATCCCTTATGGTGAATATGAAATCAATCTTGAACCGAAGTGGAGACGTCTGCACATGGTCGATGCTGTAAAAGAGTATACAGGTGTAGATTTCTGGAGTCATATGAGCGATGAAGAAGCGAAAGCACTTGCGAAGGAAAACGGAATTGAAATCAAAGATACAATGACATTCGGGCATATTGTAAATGAATTCTTTGAACAGCGTGTAGAGGACAAGCTTATCCAACCGACGTTCATCTATGGTCACCCAGTTGAGATTTCACCGCTGGCGAAGAAGAATCCAGAGGATGAGCGGTTCACTGACCGCTTTGAAGTATTCATCGTAGGAAGAGAGCATGGTAATGCATTTTCTGAGCTGAACGATCCGATTGATCAGCGTGAGCGTTTTGAAGCACAATTGAAAGAAAAAGAACAAGGTAATGATGAGGCGCATGAAATGGATGAGGACTTCTTGGAGTCACTTGAGTATGGTATGCCGCCTACAGGAGGATTGGGTATCGGTATCGACCGTCTGATCATGCTGTTGACGAATGCTCCATCCATTCGGGATGTATTACTCTTCCCGCAAATGCGTAACCGTTCCTGATTAAAAGAAGAAGGACTATTTGGTTCTTCTTCTTTCACCTTTATATAGGCATTTGCATAGAATGCAAACGAATGCGGGATAATGCTCTGTAACGGCTTGTAAGAAAATATAACATTTCTTTAAAAAAACTATTGCAATGCTATTACATCCGTGGTAAATTATTAGAGTTGCTTCGAACGGAGCGGCAAACGCAAGAAACAGAAACAAAAAACATGTTGACAACGCAAGTTAAAACATGATATGATGTTCTAGTCGCCAAATGAGCGATGGAACGAAATTGATCTTTGAAAACTGAACAAAAC
>NZ_JBFEGH010000025.1:0-50738 GCF_047228925.1 Terribacillus jepli
TAAATTCTTGACTATATTTAACCATAATAAAGCACCCCAAAAGTTAGTGTTACTCTAACTTTTGGGGTGCAGTTCACTTTAGGCTGGTCTTTCACTTATATATGCCGTTTATATCTCACAGATGTATACCGTTCTCCATCCACTTCATGATAGCCAGCTTGTTCATGCTGGGCGGTAAACCCTTTTGCTTCATAAAAAGGAATGCCTTTTTGATTTCCCCTTGCTACAGATACCCATTGTTCCAAAGCGTCAAACTGTTCCTTTTGCTGTTTGGTAAGGGCATCCAATAATTTCGTGCCTATCCCTTCATTTCGTCGATCAGGATCCAGATACAGCACGAACACTTCCCCGGCGCCTTCCTCGATCATTCCGCCGCCGATTGCGCCAATCACGTACCCTTCTTCCAGCGCAACAAAGTATCCTCCCCAGTGTCTGCTTGTCTCGGTTACTTCTTTTAGAATTCGGTCGTGATTGTAAAATTCTTCTATTATCCCTAGGATGTATCTCTCGGAGTGTGTTTCCCTGTACGTGGCCCAATAGCCATCTGTGCAAACTTTGGCTATGCCTGCAACATGTTCTGGAATTGCCAATGCTATATGGATCATGATTGCCTCCCCTTTCGAAATGACAGGTTTTAACAATTAGATTATAGCAATATGACGATGATCAGGCATGGGTTTCTGCATCTTTCTCGTCAGCTTCCAGCTTCATCATCGCCCCAAAATACTGCTGCGCCGTTGTAAAGCAAATAAAAGCACATAATTCACTGATTTCTGCTTCCGTGAAATATTCCTCCAGAATGTCAAAAGCCGAATCCGGAATATTGCCTTTGGCATGATGTTGGAAGACGGTCGCGAACCCGACAGCAACAGATGTTTTCTCATCAAAGATAGCTTCATCCGGCTTGCCCTTCGCTTTGCAGTAGGCGCATTCGTTGGATTGAGCAAGTGTGCGCCTTACTTGTTCCTTCAAGCTTGCTGATAACCTGACGTTTTTCTCTAAAATGTCGGATAGCTCAGACCATGCTGTCATGATGCTGAGATTATGGCCTAATAATTTTTGAAAGCTTGTTTTCCCAAATTTCGATTTACTTATTCTTGTCATGTTGTCTCCTCCTTGGATATATTTAATATAAATAATCATTTTGCTCGATTACATATAGATTTAAAGGAGTTTGGCGACTATAACTTTTGCTTCTTAACTACTTTAGCGAGGATGTCTTAAAAATGAAAATAGACGATACCGATAGGAGAATTTTGGCTGAGTTGAAGGCGAATAGCCGGCTGTCGATGAGTGAACTCAGCAGGCGGGTGAATCTGTCTCCCCCATCTGTCACGGAACGTGTACGGCAGATGGAGGCATTCGGGGTTATAAAAAAGTATACGCTGGAAATTGATTACGAAGGACTAGGTCAGCCGGTTCAGTGCATCATTGAAGCGACGATGAAGAATGGTAATTACAAAGCGTTCAAAGCCCATATCGCCACTTTGGATAATGTCGATTTCTGTTATCGCATTGCGGGCAATGCCTGTTTCATGATGAAGATGCGATTCGGGAGCTTTGCCCAAGTGGAAGAGTTTATTGATTCGATTGCGTCTTTTGCAACGACTGTGACGCATTTCATCTTTTCACAAGTGGAAATCAATGCACATAAACAAAGAGCAGACTAAAGTTGTCTGCTCTTTGTCCGTTACTGAAACAGATGGTTCAGGAATGTCTCCACTTTCCCTAGATCCATCAGGTGTTCATTACAGCTTTGGCTGTCCTTGCATATATAGTTTCCCCTATTCACATAGGTCTCTTTCCCGCTCTTGACCCGTGTGACGAACAAGCCGACATCACCAAGGCTGTTACACAAAGAACAAATGCCTTGTGTGCTGCTGTCATCGAAGACGCCGGAAATGCCTTTCAGCTTGCCTTGATACTCGACGATCAAGTGCTGCTTATGCGCCCGTGTGTCGAACCAGCCGATGTACGACAGCCTTTGGAAATCCAGCGCATCCAAATCCGGCATCTGCAGCTTCTTCGCTTTCGGGAATAGCTTCTCCACTGTCTTTTTAGACACTTTTCGAAATGGGATGACATACTGCTTCAGCTCTGATAGAAAGGCTTGTGCTTCCATTTCCTCCTCTATCTCCAGCAGACGGTTCAAAAGCGTTTCTTGTGCCTCCGTCATTTCTGGCAGCATCTCCTCTACTTTCGAGAAGGCATGGAGCTTCACTCCATCCAGTGTATCTGCATGGTTCACCGTGGCATGGGCATTGATGATATGAGATACCTGTTTTGCGATGAAATTATATTGGTCATTCCGAATAAATGCTTGTTCATTGTTTTTTTGTTTATCCATTTCCTGTTCGCTCCCTTATCTTTTTCAATATGCTTTAGATAAGTGCAAAGCCCGGACAGAAAAGGATACATTGGCGATTAGTAGACAGTCTCCTCACACAAAGTATCGCCTTTCCCAATAGGCTTTGCATGAGCTGTTACAAATTCTGACGCATGAGCATTCGTCTCAATTGCCATCAGGTATCACCTCCACTCCCAGAATATCCAAGAAAGAGCATGACTGCAACAGTTGACGTTATAAAAGAAACCTATTGCTGATGCGCAATAGGTTGGTATGTACTATTTATTCCTCGTATTCTCCTCGATCTGGCGCAATAATTTTATCACGTAGTAAATGGCGGGGAGGGCGACAAGGTACAAAATAATTTCGATGTAAGTAAGAATCAAGTCAAGTAAGCCAAACATATAAAACTCCTTTGTATGAGAACCAATGCATTACAATACTTTCAGCACCCGATAGCTTAGGTACCAAATAAAGCGAGGAACCAGCCTCTACGATTGGTTCCTCGTTTTTGTCACATAGCAAGAAATGGACTGCACCTTCGCATTCTTTCCTGCACTTGCAAAAGTAAAAATAACTGCAAATGCATACGACTGTGTATCCATCTTGAAAAAGCCATTCACGGCTCCTTGCTTACCGTGGGTGAAAGCATTGGCAATATGTACTGCTGTGACACCCTCTAAAGAAGAAAGCATTGGCACGATGGTGGCACTTCCAATATATGCTTCCGCCCCGGCTATTTCCAATTTGCAATCAGGAGCAAGTAGTTTCTCTAACTGTTGGTACTGTTGTTGGAATGCGGCAATCGTCAGCTGACGGATAAGCTCGCTTTTAGGAGAGTTGCCACATGATGCTATGCCTGTCACCTGTAGATTTGTCATAAGTACCTGCTTTCTTAAGAAACGATGATTTTCCGTTGCAATGCTCTTGTGACGATACGCTGATAAGCTTGTCGTTGAGGATTCTTGGCAAGCTTTTTACCATTCAGCTTCCCTATCACCTTTCGGACATCTTTATCATAGATGAGCAAATCACGGTATGGCTGCTGTTTCAGATATTGCTGGAACCATTCTGTTTTTCGCAGTTGTTCGATATTGTGCTGGATATCGTCTTCTTCATAAGTACCTGTCAAAGAAGACAGCAGCATAAGATTGAATACATCTAAAAGTAAGACCATCATATATCCTCCATTCTTTTCCTCATAAAGGAAAGTATACTAATTGTACGAAAAACAACGCATGAAGTTGCATTATTCAGCAAAAAACCTACTGCTTGATGGCAGTAGGTCATAAAATCTTTAAGAAGCAACCGGCTTCGTCGGTGTTCTCGGTGTATGTTTTGGATAGTGATTTCTTAAATATGGCAGCACCCAGCGGTCGAGTCCATAGCGTCCGGCATTGGCTCCAGCGACTAGCAAGAAGATCGTAAGCAAGACCATCTGTGCATTTGTACTGACAGTGCCGCTGAAGAGGAAGGCAAAATTCATCGTAATGCCCATGAGAGCGGCGAAGTTGGTAAAGACTCCGAGAATGAGTGCAATTCCGACAAGTATCTCTCCCCACATGACAAGGAAGCTGAACAGTCCGGCATTCGGCAAAGCTACTTGTTCCAGGAAGACCGCCCACCAGCCTTGTACTGCTGGATGCTCCCCGCCTGCTTGTGCCACTGCTCCTTGCAGGAAGCCGCTAGCATCAAATCCACCGCCGGTCAGTTTACCGAGTCCGCCAGTAAGCCACGCATACCCAAGATAAATCCGGATAATTGTCCAAAGCCCAGCCGCAGTTTTACTGTTTCGAATCCACTGTATGATCATTTTCTTCCACACTCCATCCATGAGAATAGTTTGTTAAACATTTCACATATAAGATTGAGAGGGATTAGCGCTTTTCCTTCTACACTTGTAGTATAAGCGAAAATAGGAGATTGCGCTTAATTTTGTGAACGTTTTCACAAAATAGCAATAACTCTTTAACAAATTTGTGACACAGCATGAAATGCAGTTTTAACGATGTAAGCAATGTGCACTTGACCTAGAGTCGACTCTAAGGTGTAGCGTAAAAAAGAAGATACTTAATTGAATCGCGGAAAGGAGAATGGAAATGGCAGAAAAACAAACAGCTGGACGGGATTTGTTAGGGAATTTTGCTCCGAAATTCGCCGAACTGAATGATGATGTTCTTTTTGGTGAGGTCTGGTCGAGGGAACAGGAGTTATCACCGCGTGATCGCAGTTTGATTACTGTTTCTGCCCTGCTTGCAGGCGGAAATATGGAACAGCTGACTCCTCATCTCCAGAGAGCAAAAGTAAATGGCTTAACAAAAGAAGAGGTTGCGGAAGTGATCACGCATCTAGCCTTTTATGCTGGATGGCCGAAAGCTTGGTCAGCATTTAACCTCGCCAAGAAAATCTTTGATGAAAATAAGAAAGAAGGATAAAAATATGACAAAAGAAAATTTAAGCAACAGCACTATCTTCGAATTAGGAAACAAAGTGGAAGATAATTTCATTGGTGATGCGTACTTAAACATGATTTATATGGATAGAGATCCTATCGATGCCCCAATCGGTAATGTCACTTTTGCACCTGGAGCACGTAACAACTGGCACTCCCACCAAATCGGTCAGGTTCTTCTTGTTACCGGTGGGGAAGGCTGGTACCAAGAAAAAGGTAAAGCTGCCCAGCTGCTTAAAAAAGGTGACGTGGTGAATATACCGGCGAATGTGAAACATTGGCATGGTGCAACAAAGGATAGCTGGTTCGTACACTTAGCTATTTCCCCTGGTCAGACAGAATGGCTGGAACCTGTCGACGATGAGTGGTACAGCAAGCTGTGAATAAGGAGAATGAACGATGACATATCGTATCGGTGAATTGGCGAAACTCACGGATTTAAGCGAGCATACCTTGCGTTTCTATGAAAAAGAAGGCTTGCTTGTGCCAAAACGGAATGGCAGCAATATTCGTGTCTACTCCGAGGATGATCGGCTATGGGCCGAATTCATCGTGCATATGAAAGGGACAGGTATGTCACTGGAGGATTTGAAGAAATACAAAAATCTTCGGGAATCAGAAAGCGATAATTACGAGGCATTAGTCGCTATATTGATCCGCCATAAAGAAAATGTGGAAGCAAAGATTGCAGAGTTTCAGCACAATCTGGATCTTATGAACGAGAAGATAGCCATGTACACGCAGTATATAGATGGCAAGGACGAAAAGGATTTGTATGAGCGGTTTGTTGAGAAGAAAAATGCACGAAATTGATTGTCTGTACTGGGGACTCTAGCGAACCAGGCTCTGATCAACTGCACATTTCCTTTACAAAAGCATAGAAATAAAAAGGAGTGGTGAGATATTGATTCTCTCCACTCTCTTTTGCTTATATGCCCGGCAATGCTTTTCGGTACTGATGGACAAACTGGCAAATGCGCCGTACTCCCTCCCCTACTAATTTCAAATGAATGGCATCCGCAACCTGAGGATCGGGGTACTCTTTCCCAGTGATTTCACACTCTACTTCCTACATTGTCTTTCTATGCTTCTCATCTTCCTGTTCACGTTCCACCCAATATTCGGCGTTCTCGATATTGACCTGCGAAGGACGGAACACGGGATCAAGTCCTTGCTTCCTTTGTGCCTGATAGTCTTTGAGCGCTGCCATTGTCGGTTTATACAGCAGGATGACAGCGATTAAGTTTACCCAGACCATCAATCCAAGTCCGATATCCGCCAATGTCCAAGCTAATGTTGCCGAGCGGACAGTACCGAAGAATATCGCCGCCAGGAATAACACTTTCAAAATATTTGAGAAGATTTTCCTCGTTTCCCCTCTGACAATATAAAATAGATTCGTTTCCGCAATGTAGAAGTAAGCAACCAATGTGGTAAAGGCAAAGAAAAACAAAGAAATTGCTACAAATGGCGATCCGAATCCGCCAAGCACCTCATCTACAGCAACCTGCGTATATCCAGCACCTGCTTCCATTCCATCCGTATAGTCGACGATATAACCGCCATCTGGATCTGTGACACTGTAATTGCCTGTCATCAATATCATCAGTGCAGTCGCAGTACAGATAAGCAGTGTATCGATATAAACGGAGAACGTCTGGACCAAGCCCTGCTTTACCGGATGGGATACTTCAGCCGCTGCTGCTGCCTGTGCTCCTGTTCCCTGCCCCGCTTCATTGGAATACAAACCACGTTTTACTCCCCAGCTTATGGCAGCACCGATCATACCGCCAAACGCAGAATCAACACCGAAAGCACTGCTGAAAATAAGCGCAAACGTACTTGGAACCTGTTCGATATTCGCGAAGATAACAATGGCAGCAACAATTAAATAAAATAATGCCATGATCGGGACAACATAGGATGCTAAGAAGGCAATTCTGCGGACACCGCCAAAGATGACGTATCCTGTGATAGCAACCAGCGCAATTCCAGTAATCACTGGTCCGATGCCGAAAGCATTATTCATGCTGTCAGCGATTGCATTCGCCTGCACACCTGGAGTCAATAAACAGGTTGATACAGCTGCAACCACCGCGAAAATATAGCCGTACCATTTCCATCCGAGCCCTTTCTCCGCATAATAAGCTGGTCCGCCACGATACTCTCCATCCACTTTCTTTTTATAAATCTGGGCAAGCGTCGACTCAGCAAAAGCAGCTGCAGAACCGAAGAAAGCAATGAACCACATCCAAAATACAGCTCCCGGACCACCTGCTGCGATGGCTGTCGCAACACCAGCTATATTCCCTGTACCGACTCTGCCTGAGAGTGCGATAACAAGCGATTGAAAGGGGGAAACACCCGCTTCAGAACTTTTCCCGGTGAAAGTATGCACAATCATGTCCTTCAAATATCTGACCTGCAGCAACCCGGAAGCAATCGTGTAAACACCAGCAACAACAGCTATGAAGATCAACATCGGCACACTCCATAAATACCCGCTGATCTTCGTCAATAAAGCTTCAAAGCCCAATAGAATACCTCCTGAAAAGATGTATTTGAGATGGAATATGTGTTTATTATGGCGAAACGTTTGGTGTGATGCATGGAAGTTGTAAGGTTATATAACGTTAAAATTTGACTATTCGGAAAATTAAGAGGTTCCAGCCTATCCTTAAATGATCACATTAAAATACCCCAAGCCCTCCTGTTATGGGCTTGGGGTATCAGAAAATCCCAGCTATCTTTTTAGCTTAACGATACATATCATGAATCGGTGCAAACAAATCCTCTGCAGCTTGCCGTACGACAGAGAAATGATCCACATTATAATGTCCATGCAATATCTGATTATGATGCTGGATGATCTGCTCTGCTGGCAGAATATCCGATCCAGCCGTGGAGTGTCCATCTGCCACCAGGGTTACATCCATGCCTTGTACAGTGGCGGTACGAACTGCCGTGTCAATACAGTGTTGTGTTTCACAGCCCATGATGACCAGATGGGAGAATCCTTCTTTTTTCACAAACTCCAGCAAACCTGTTCCGTAAAAAGCATTTGTTGCTTGCTTATCGAATACCGGCGCTTCTTCCGGTACTTGAATCCCTGCATGTATCTGGAAACCCTCTCCTTCTCCTCCCGCGACGTCTGTATCACGGACGAATAGGATAGCGGCTTCTGCCATTTGCGCTTTGCCGATTACGAGATTGATTTGCTCAATCAGGTTCTCTTTGCGATAGACAGGTCTTTCTCCCGATCCACCGTCAATCAGTGCCTGTTGTGCGTCAATAATCAGTAGTGCTTGCTTCAAGAACATCTCTCCTTAGTTTTTCGCTAATACCTTCCCGCTTTGCGTCTTGTATGCTTGTTTTCTCTGTTTCATACCGAACCGCCTCCTTTATCTGATAACTTCAGTATAAAGTAAAACAAACGGGAATGGGGGAATATTCCTTAGAACTGTAATTCCTTGCTCCGCCAGAGATAGGTCTGGATCAGCTGATGGGTATCCTCCAAATCCTTCACCGAGACTACCTGTGTTGTCTTGTCCAGATGCTCGATCGGGATGTTCAGGATGCTTACCGGAATCTTAGTGGACAGTTTCTTATAGCGATGTCGGAACAGGAATTCCAATTGAAACGGGATATCATGCGCAATAGCCAAATCGACCAGCTGATTTTTCAGCGTCTGATTGATTGGTATCGTCTTGTCTGCCACTTTGATTGCAACACCACTGCCCAGTTCGATTGCCCCTCGGTTCTTATGCGCGATTCTTTGACGGGGCACGGACCCGATGTAGAAAGCTGCTTCGCCTTCGAGCTGACTGGCAAGATATTTTTTGTTATGGAATGGAAAGAAGATGATGGTGATTTCCCCTTCAGATGTGTCCCATTGCTGCAAAAGCTTAATGGCAATCGCCGGAGCTATCTTATTATCCAGCCCTTTCCCGACCACCCGGCCGCTCACTTCATCACCCAGATACAAGAAGTCATCGAATAAAGTCACGTGGTCGCCTGGTTCCACACCCATTTCACGTGCATCATTCGCTGAGTTGGCTCCGATATCGATGACAGCGGCGTGTTGCTCTGCTTCACCTGCCATAACCACACCGCCCAGCAGTCCATTTTTTGTCTCCACTTGAACCGCCTGACCTTGGACATATGTTAAGGAGAAATAATTTGCGTCTGCTACGAGCGATCCTGATTCTGTAATGGATGTCACCACATAGATCTCTTCTTTCACCTCTGCCAGCAAGGTGATTTTGGGCGTATACTTTTCTCCATGTTTACGGACAATAAGATTCCCCCTGCTGTCGAAGTGCATCTTATCCGCAAACGGTGTGATTTTATCGACGATTTGTGAAACAAACGATTGATTGTACCCTTTGTACTTTGACAATTCCCGAATCAATTCGAACATGTTGCCTTCCCCTTTCTAATGGGCAGCGGGACAAATACAAAAGCCTCTCGGACAAAGATGCGTCGAGAGGCTTCCTCTATTCATCTTATCTGCCGGTTATGAACCGATGGAATTAGCACAGTGTCTGTAGTCAGATCTGCTGCTGAGGCTTCGCAGGGCCATATCCCTCCACCTCTCTGGATAAGAAACATATACAGTTTTCAGAAAGTTTATCATTCTGTTCAAGGATTGTCAATATACCTTATCTGATTACTCGGAATAAGGATGCAAAAATGGACCTTACTCCAGAGAATGTAATACAATCGTTACAGCTATATCTTAGGAAATAGCCTTAAACTTCTCATATTTCGGCTTTTCTTGTCAGTTAGTAAAATTATTATACATATTAGTTTCAGAATCAATGGATCTTGCAATTTGGAATGCATCTTCTTGACTTCTCCTGTTACTTATAAGCTCATAAAAGAACGTTAACACGAACATCAAATTTGCATTTCCATCTATGTAATCATCAGGGGCGATATACGCTTTACATCCTTTCTTTAGAAAAGCTTTGGCTAAAGAATCCTTTCCCAGAGTACAACCACACCCAATCACATTTAACCCTTCGACAACTGCGTATTTACGGACATGTTCATCGTCAAAGAATCTTCCTTTTGGTTCATTAACTTCATAGATCGAATTTTCTAATTCAGGAACACAAAATTTCCCTTCTTCTCCATGAAAATTAAGTATGAGATAATTTGTATCCAAAACCCTATCCTCACCGGACAACACTTCCACAAGATCATTCGGCCTTCCTACATAGTGTACATAAACCCTGGCTCCAAAGTACTCCAAAGCTAATCTCATAGCTAAAGATTCAGTATCGCAATCAGGTCCAATAACAAGGGTGACAACAAACTCCGGTTTACTCATATTTGCCTCCTGGATTGGTTTTCCTCAATAAGTATATCTTTCCGTCACAAAGTGAGTTGGTATTTTATGGTATAATATCATATCCACATGGATAGTAACACATTTTTCAATTATATTTGAAAAGGATGATCTGAATGAGTTGGGAAGCAAAACGCACCATCGCTGTCTTATTTATTGCAATCCCCCTTTTATTTGCGCTTTGGCTGTGCTTTAACAGCAATCTATTAATCTCGGAAGGATGGAGTATCAGTGATGGATATGTAATGTCCCGGACTTTAATAATCATATTCACACTGTATCTATTCACAAAGATTGGATTTGTCTTGTTTAAAAGTACGGAAAAGAAGTAGTTTTAGACTCACAATTATCACGCTTCAAAAAATAAACGACTAAGCAAAACAAACCTCGGACAGCTAAACTGTTGCCGAGGTTTTTATCTACTTGATTAACTGTGTTGATGATTTCTAGATCGAATATTCAGCTGGCATCCAACTGGCGCCAACACCGCCTCGTCCAAAGTGGATGGCCATGACAGAACTTATTTCATTGCTGATGAATACTTCTGCTTTATTACCATATGTTTTCATTGCATCCTTTAGCTCAGTGGCAAGGTCAATGGAATTCACATGTGTGATTCGGACAATCTGTTTTCCAGACTGTTCTATATCGCTTTTTAATCTATCCAGCATCCATTTTAGCAAACGTTTCTTCGTGCGGACCTTTCCCATAACTTCCAGCTTCGCGTTTTCCAATCCGACAATTGGTTTTATATGCAATAAGTTGCCGATCCTAGACGCAGTTTTTGAAATTCGACCAGTACGCACCAGCGTTGTCAGATCATTTATCGTAAGGTACAGCTGACTGTGAGAACGGTAAAATTCGATGGCTTTCAATATTTCATCGATTGTTTTACCTTGTTCCATGAGCTGACAAACTTTTAGGACAATATTTTCTGCTCCGATGGAAGCCGTATTGGTATCAATCACGAGGATCCTGTTTCCAGCATCCTCGATTGTATCTCTTGCAATACGGGCCGAATTGACGGTACCGCTTACATTTTCCGTGCAGTGCAAGCTGATAATAACATCATATTCAGTCAGCAAATCTTCATATAAAGCGACAAATGACTCCGGTGAAGGCAGGGAAGAAGAATAGGACGCTCCCTCATCAATGAACCGAAACAGCTGATCATTTGTAATCTCTTTTAAATCAACATAGGACGTGTCGTTTATGATGACATTCAAATGCGCGTAATATATAAAAGGATATCGCTGTAAATCCTCTTCTCGCAGATTCGTAAGACTGTCTGTCACAATTGCAATTTTCATTTATTCACCTCTAGTTCCAGTATAACGGCTATATGAAATAAAGATACAAAAAGATTAGGAAATAAGTCATAAAATGAAGCAATCAAACGAAATAAATGTCCAGCTGTTCGATTCTTTGAAAAGGTTTTATAAAAAAAGCTGCCGATCTCTCGGCAGCTTTACTTATTCAGGTGCAGTTTCATGTGATGGAGTCGTCAAATCGACTTCCTCCAACTTGTACACCTTCGTTTTCTTTTTCACTTTAAAGATAATCCAGCAAAGCAGGAAGACTGGAATACCGATGTAGGACGCAATCAAGCTGCCCCAATCAACACCATCTGCTGTGAAAGCAGAGAAACTTTGACCGATGATGACAATGATACATAGCACAAAGGCAAGTATCGGCGCTACCGGGTAGAATTTAGCTGTGTATGGCAGGTCTTTGACATCGTTTCCTTGGGCAATGTATGCTTTACGGAATCGGTAATGGCTGACAGCAATACCGACCCAGACGATGAAGCCGGCCATACCGGATACGTTCAAAAGCCAGGTGTACACGACACCATTTCCGAAGAAGGATGTCAGGAAGGCTACGCATCCTACTGCTGTCGTAGCGATCAACGCGTTTACTGGTACGCCGTTTTTGTTCAGCTTACCAAGGAATGCAGGTGCTTTCCCTTCTTTCGCCAAGTTCCAAAGCATCCGTGTGCTTGCGTACATGCCAGAGTTACCGGCAGACAGGACAGCAGTCAGGATGACTGCGTTCATGACTGATGCTGCAAAAGCGATTCCAGCTTTCTCGAACACGAGTGTGAACGGGCTCAGACGGACATCATCACTTGCCAGGCTTTCCGTTGTGTAAGGAATGAGCATCCCGATAACGAAGATAGCCAAAATGTAAAACAAAAGAATCCGCCAGAAGACAGAACGTATCGCCTTCGGAATGGATTGTCTAGGATTATCCGCTTCACCGGCTGCTGCACCAAGCAATTCTGTTCCTTGGAAGGAAAAGCCCGCTGCCATGAACACACCAAGCAAGGCAAGAAAGCCGCCATTGAATGGCGCGTCTTCGACCTTGAAGTTGGAGAATCCAGGTGAATCACCACCAAGGATGCCAAAAATCATCAGTACACCGATAATGATGAAGACGATGACGGTAACGACTTTAATCAAAGCGAACCAATATTCGGATTCACCGAAGCCTTTAACAGAAATATAATTCAATAAGAACATGATGATAAGACTAATGGCACTCCAGATCCACGATGGTGTATCAGGGAACCAGAATCCCATGATCAATGTTACGGCGACGAGCTCAGCTGCAATTGTGATGGCCCAGTTGAACCAATAGTTCCAGCCGAGTGCGAATCCAAATGATTCATCGACAAAACGTGATCCATATGTGCTGAAGCTTCCGGATACCGGCATGAATGCTGCCATTTCCGCCAAGCTTGTCATCAAGAAGAACACCATGCAGCCAATCAGCGCGTATGCAAGTAAAGCGCCCCCTGGTCCTGCCTCACTAATAGCACCTCCGCTGGCCAGGAATAATCCTGTTCCAATGGTACCGCCAAGGGAGATCATCCCTAGATGACGGGCTTTCAGTTCCCTGCGTAAGCCCGTTTGTTTCTTGTTGTTTCGGTTGCCCACTTTCTTTTCCCCTCTCTGTTCTTGCACAGTTGCGCTATAGATACGAAAAAAGACCGTCCCGGATAGCTTGCTCTATCCGAACGGCCTTTACTTATAAACAGCATCATTCTCACAAAGATAGCGCAACACGCCAGCTTTGCTACTGACGTGACAGTCCTGCCCCTATTCGAGTACAGGCCCAGCCAGAAGGATTGGAGAATCCATTTGGCTTCGGCAGCTATTCCTTTCCAGCCTGATCGACGATCTCTCCCGATCTCCCAGTCTGTACTTTTAACAGCCGCAACCTCTACCTCATCAAATGATGAGGATTTGTATGCAATTGAAAAACTCATTTAACTGTACTACACACATCCGTATATTTCAACAAGAAATTATGACATCTTGAAAAACACGCGCCTAGACGCGTGTTTTCCTTTATCATATAAGCTGTCTCTTGCTGTTGCTGGCATTCCCGTTGTGACCTTTGTTGCGCAGGGATGGCATGATCCAGTTATCAATGCCAATCCGGCCAGCATTTGCACCGCCAACTAGCAGCACTATCGCCAGGATGATCATTATCAGATTCTGGGTGAAGGCTCCGCTCAATAGGAATGAGATATTCATCAAAATCCCCATTAAAGCTGCAAATCCTGTGAAAGCACCAAGTAGCAGCGCCAATCCGACCAGTGTTTCCCCCCACATGACAAGGAAGCTGAATATCCCTGCATTCGGAAGGACGATAGTTTCGAGGAAATCTCCCCACCATCCCTGGATGACACCTGCCTCCGAGCGTGCCATGGCTCCTTGGACGAATCCACTTGCATCAAAGTTTCCGCTCATCAGCTTACCTATGCCCGCTGACAGGAATGTGTACCCAAGATACAATCTGATCACGAAGAAAACGACTGCTGCTCCCTTGCTTTGCCGTAAATTGCCGATCATAATTCTTTCCTCTCCCATCGCTGCCAAAGTTGTAAACCGATGTGGATCGGCACCTCCACAGCTCTAGTATAAGAGGAAAAACCAAAGACGGAATATTTATATACGAAACTTAATAGAATAGTAATAATTTTGAAAGTTTTTTAGTATATTACCTAGTTTGACACTATATATACAGATGCTGGTTTTTTATGATTCTTAGGTAACAGGCGATATATCCTGTCAGATAAAATAGGTTTACTGCACGGCAAGCCGATAATAATGATTTGCCTTCTCGTCTTCTCCTCTATGTGTATAATATTCTGCCATGCGCAAACTATAATATTGTACACTGCTTCTCTCACCACTTGATTCATAATAGGCTATGCCCTGCGTCCAAACTGCTTCGAAACTTTCACAGTCGACAAATTGCTTATGCAGCATAGCGAATGCCCATTGATAATGCATGTCTTGATTTTTTTTACTCTTGGCAAACCCCAGATGGTAGTAGTACATGGCATCCTGAATGCGATTCGCGCGGAAAAGCGATTCTGACAGATAGTAAAGGCTTTTCATATAATGCGTGCAAGGATCAGCGTAGACAGCTTTTTCGAAGTAGTTGACTGCTTCATCGAATAAATGCTGCACTAAACAAAGCAAGCCTAGATTGTGGTGCACCATTGACGTTAAATCGAGGGACGTTTCATGTGGTCCAGGCTGACAATCGAGCGCCTCACGCAAATAATTCTCCGCCTGATCGAAATTCCGGATTTCCAAATGGTTCAATCCGAGCAGCAGTTTACACTTGGCCAGATGCAGCTGCTGTTTGTGATGTGTTGCAAAGGCCAGTGCTTTTGTTGTATTCAGTGCTGAAAGGGCCGGAATATAGGTTCGATAATATGCATTGGCCAGCTTATAGTAGAAATCCGCTTTCTCATCATCATCTGTTATGTAATTCTCTGCATGTTCATAATAGCGGATTGCTTCTTTCCATCTTTTCTTTTTGAAAAGTATCTGTCCTTTGAAGTAATGATAAAAGTATGCATTCTGCCGAGACAAATCATGACTGCGTGCTTCGAACTGCTCCAAAAGCTCCATCGCAGTTCCCACTTCACCCAACATTACCTGATAGCGTATAATCAGCAAATCGGCTGCAGCCAGGACTTCCT
The DNA here is from genome assembly GCF_047228925.1 of Terribacillus jepli. Classification (NCBI taxonomy): domain Bacteria; kingdom Bacillati; phylum Bacillota; class Bacilli; order Caryophanales; family Bacillaceae; genus Terribacillus; species Terribacillus jepli. The sequence continues at coordinate 15,158 of NZ_JBFEGH010000025.1, forward strand.
CCGATTCAATATCATTTCTCATCGTACCAATTGTCTCTGCCAGAATGGCAGCCTCACTTTGTTTTTCCAGTTTCATCACATTATAGAAGTCATGAAGCAGCTCCCAAAATGTCTTATCATCAACCGATAAAACCAGGCCCATAGTCACTCCTCCCTCATTACTTATGCATCTTTATTTTACCATAATTTTCAAGCATCATTTTATCAAAATTTTCTATATACTATACTTCTCCATCAACTGGGAATTTCCTCCTGTTTTGCAGAAAGCAAAAAAAGATTGACGGATTCTCACCGTCAATCTTTTATTTACTGTGTATAATTTCCTTTATTTCCGATAAATCGACTATTCTAGGCAGCTCGACAAGTCGATTATACGATTGATCTTTTACAAACACTCTGGTTGTAGATTCTTCAAGCAGCGTGTTTAATACGTCTGGCTTATCATCGAAGTAATAATCAAGTGCCAATTCTTTGATGATATGCACCTTTTCATGATCCTGCATACCGTAGAAGAACTGATTTTCCTTGATGGGAAAGCCGAGGGCACGTAGCCACTCCATTGTTCTTTCTCCATGCTCCTTCGGTCTTGAAGTAATATAATAGATTTCATGACCGTCCTCTTCCAGTTCTTGCAATAGCTCGACAGCATCTGGAAATGGCGGGCACGTAGTATAATAGATTTCTTCCAAAGTGGAATTCCACATTTGGGACCCTTGTTCTTCTGTCAGCCCGAATGGTTCGTGGATTTCGACACGTTGAAGTTTATGAAACGCTTCGATTGGAATCTTTTGATTCAATTTCCTGTTATAAATATGAAAGGCATGCTCACGCAAATTAATCAGTGTATCGTCAATGTCGAAGCCGAATTTCATTGTTTCTTTTCCCCTCTATCATAGCGCGGGTAGCCGATAAACTTGAAGTCTTGTCCGATTTTGATAATATCTGTATCGGTCAATTCCACTGCATCAGCCATTTTAGCAAAACCAGTACCTTCCAGGAAGGTTGGTGCATCCTTTCCGCCGATTAATTTCGGCGCGAAGTAAAGAACTGCTTTATCAACCAAGTGGTTTTCCAAGAATGAGGCATGGATGCTGCCGCCCCCTTCAATCAAAACGGAAGAGACTAGCTGCTCGCCCAATATCTCGACCACTTCCTTCACATCCACGCGGCTTGATCCGCTTGTCCGAAAGACTTTTATGCCTAGTGACAAAAGCACCTTCTCTTTTTCATCGTCCGCTTGCTGACTTGCGAAAACCCAAGTGTCTGCCAGCTTATCGGTGATCACCTTGGCGTCCATTGGGATTCGCAAACTGGAGTCCAGGATGATACGGATTGGATTCCGTCCATTCGGAATTCTGGCTGTCAGTTCCGGATCATCTTCTATAACCGTATTCACACCGACCAGGATTGCCATATGCTCATTGCGCAGCTGATGGACGTCCTGTCTGGAATCAGCAGATGTGATCCACTTACTATCAAGTGTGTGGGTAGCAATTTTTCCGTCTAATGTTGTGCCTGCTTTCAAGGTCATAAACGGCTTTTTCTCGACGATGAACTTATTGAAAACCTCGTTCATCTTACGGGACTCTTCCTCGCGCACGCCGATGATCACTTCAATTCCAGCTTCTTCAAGAATTTTCACCCCATTGCCAGCAACCACTGGATTCGGATCCAGCGTGGCAATGACCACTCTTTTTAATCCTGCCTCTTTGATTGCCACTGCACAAGGTCCGGTCCGACCATGATGGGAACAAGGCTCGAGCGTGACATAAATCGTCCCGCCCTTCGCTTTCTCTCCCGCCATCCGGATAGCATGAATCTCGGCATGCGGTTCCCCGGCTTTCAGATGCGTGCCGATGCCGACGATATGATTGTCATTCACAATCACAGAGCCTACCAACGGATTCGGATCGGTCTGCCCTTTCATCGCCTTGGCGTTTTGCAAGGCCAAGTCCATATAGAAGTTGTGATCAGTCATTGCTGCAGATCTCCTCATCCCCGAGATGACCTGATCGGACAATTTTTGTCTTAAGGTATTTCTCGTTGAATTCCGATACATCACCCCATAGTGCTGATCGACCGGACAGCTGCATTCCTGCCTGCTCCATCGCTGCAAGTTTTTTAGGGTTATTCGTCATGAGTGTAACAGGCTTCGTACGGAGCGTCTTCAGCACTTGAATGGCATCGCTATAGTCACGGGAATCATCCACAAAACCGAGGCTTTCATTCGCCTCTACCGTATCGTAGCCATTTTCCTGTAAGATATAAGCCATTGCTTTGCTGAACAAACCTATTCCGCGTCCTTCATGGTTTGCCAAGTAGAATAATGCGCCTGTACCGTGCTCCACGATCCTTTGCATGGATTGCTTTAGCTGGAAACCGCAGTCACAGCGTTTGCTGCCGAAAATATCGCCTGTATGGCAAATCGAATGCATCCGTATCAAAGCATCCTCAGCTTCGGCAAAATCACCATATACCAATACACTGGATTGCTGCATTTCCGCCAGGTTCATGTCAGACAGCTTATCAATGATTTTTTCATAGTCCTTGGCTACTTCATCGCAATTCAACCAGCAGTACCATTGGAACGTGACCGTTTCCCCATAAAGGTTCACAGGCAGTTTGATTGGTCCGACAAGATAAATAGCTCCTTCTGCACTCGGGATAAGTGCAATCTTATCTTTCAAAATCGAAACGGCTTTCGACTCTAATTTCATTTCTGTCATCCATCTTTCTCCTTTTTTATCAGTGTGCGTAAAACCACTGAATTTATGTAGGCCCAGTTTCGCCCATATCCTTATGACTTCATCCATCATAGTATGACAGACAGCATCTTAGAAGTAGGCACATATAGGTGATTTAGTGTAAAAAAGATACCAGTGTCTTGTGCTAACTATACACCGTTTTAGGAAAAGGGAAAATTAAAAAGCTCCGGCTTCTTGATGAAGCTGGAACCTTTTTGCTATTCGCTTAGTGAAGTTATTGTATGAGGTAAAATCCTGCTCAGATCAGGCAAGGTGATCTCTACCTGATAGCCGATTTTACCAGCACTGAAGATGATGGTCTCAAATTCCGAAGCACTTTCATCCACAACGGTGCGGAAAACCTTTTTCATGCCTATAGGTGAACAGCCTCCGTGTACGTAGCCCGTAAGCGGCAGTAATTCCTTTGCCGGCAGCATCCGAACCGATTTCTCCCCTACACTCGCTGCAGCTCGCTTCAAATCGAGTTCTTTCCCGACCGGAATGACAAATACATAGTGCTGATTCGATTTACTGACCGTGACAAGTGTTTTGAACACCTGAGCCGGATTCTCACCCAGTACCTCAGCCACTTCTGTTCCGCTGATAGCATCGGTATCCGCATAGCTGTATGATTCGTATGGTATTTTCTTTTGGTCAAGCAGGCGCATGACATTGGTTTTGTATTCCATGGATTGCCTTCCTTTCTTCCTAGATGATTAGAACCGTTTCACAACAAATAACCCTGCTGTCATAAGGATGACGATGGCCCCTCCATAAACCGCAATCAATCCGAGCTCAATCGTATTGTAGCCGATTCCGGCAAGCACAAGTAATAAAACCCCTGAAAGAAGCGATACAACTACGAAAGCACCCAGCAGATAATCTTTCATCATCCGGAAGGTGCGTTCATCCATATCCGGCTCCCGTTGCTTACGCTTGAACCAACTGAGCAGCATCGGAAATCCAATCCCCCCGATAATCCCGGCCAGGATAATGAAAAGCAAGTCACTACCCAATGGCAGCTGTCCCCCAGCAAGCTCTACTCCCAGTCCTAAACCCACAAAACAGCAGAGCGTGATAAAAACATAGATCAGCAATTCGTAACGCTTCTTCATCTTTCGCATTTTATTCCTCCTTCAAATAAAAGAGCTGTTCCATCGGCACATCAAAATATGCAAGCATCCGAAGAGCAAGCTCCAAACTGGGATTGTACTTTCCTTTCTCGATCGCATTGATTGTCTGGCGTGTAATAGCCAAATCTTCTGCCATTTTCACTTGGGTAATCGAACGTTGTTGCCGTAACTCCCTTACTCGATTAATTACTTTCATCTGTAACTGCTCCATCCATATGTAAAGGTACCTTTACATACAACATATACCAAAAGAGACCAGGTGTAAAGGTTACTTTACACCTGGTCTTTTATTTTTTCTAAAAATCTCTTCACTTCCCGACGGCTTTTCAATATGATAATGTGCTTGTCCTGTTCTAGTTGCGCAAGCTTATCCAGCAGGTTTTGGCGTTTGTCCGCTGGAAATTGCCAAACCCATTTCAGGAATTCCATATCGATTTTTTCCTTGCATCCCTCCTGCATATCGGGCCGGGAACGATTATGATGCATCATCCTTCTTTTCAGCACACGGTACAAACATAGAATTCGCGGCATATCCAGAAAAATGATCGTATCAGCTGCCTTCAGCCGTATATCCAAGGTGCCATTATAGTTGCCATCGATGATCCACGTATCCCTGCTTACTAATTGTGACTGAATCTGCTCTTGTTCTTTTCTCGGAGTGAGTGTCCAGCCCGGCTTCCAAAGTATCGCGTCCAAATGCCATACTTCCATATGTACAATCTGACCGAGCTTCCTAGCCAAAGTAGACTTCCCCGAACCGCCGGAACCGACTATGGCAATTTTCTTCATCTTTCTATTTCCTGCTCCAGCTCTGCTTCGGAAATGACACGGATGCCTGCCCTCCTGAACATAGCTGTCGTCACTCCTACACCAGTCTGCTTCTGCCCTTGAAAAGTACCGTCATAAATGACAGAGCTGCCGCATGACGGACTGTTTTCCTTTAATACAACCAACTCCACATTTTGCTCTTTAGCGATGGCTAAGGCGTTCGCTGCACCTTCTATGTACATACTGGTAACATCTGTACCCGAGAGCTCGACGACTTTTGCTTTTCCATCCAAGACATCATACCCATTCCCGCCGATGATTTCAGCTGGTTCCCTTGGCGTCATAAAACCGCCAAGCAATTCAGGGCATACGCTGATCGCTTTTTTCTGTGCAATCAGCTGTTCCACCATTGTATCTGTCGCTGGTGATCCATTATAACGGACAGGTTTACCTGCCAGGCATGCACTTACCATGATCATAGTGATTCCCCCTTACAGTTCTGGTTCAGGATAATACATAAGCAAGAAAAAGCTGACCGTATCTGCTGCTTTATTTTCATAGCTGTGCAGCATGCTTCCAGAGAATTGCAGTGCATCACCGGTTTTCAGCTGATGTTTTTGTCCATCCAAGGAAACCGTCAGATCTCCTTCCCGTACAAGCAGATATTCCTTGCCCAGATGGGTTTTTGCTCCGTGTATACAGCCCGGCTCCAATTCCACCGTATAAATCTCGAATTTCGTATCCGGCTGAAAGTTGAAATAAGGAAATACCCGATAGCCTCCTGCTTCATCTTCGATCGGGGAGACGTCTTCCTTTTGTATCTTAACGAAGGTGGCTGTCTCTTCCTTCATGAAATAGGAAAAGGATACTTGCAGGCCATTGGCGATTTTCCACAGTGTAGAGACGGTTGGATTGGATTTTCCTTTTTCGATTTGCGCCAGCATTGCTTTGCTGACTCCTGTCAGCTCTGCCGTCTTATCAAGGCTAAGATTGCGATTCTTACGTAAGCTGGCAAGGTTGTCAGCTATGATCTTATTCAGTTCTTCCATTGAATCACTCCTTTTTTCAGAAAAATGATTGTTCAATATAACATACATATGTATAATATAACGAAAAAAGGAGGAGAGACATGATTTCAGCTTCAGTCGGCAAAAAAACATCACTGACGTTTGTCCAAGGTTTCAGAGATTGTCTGCCTACATTATTCGGTTATATCAGTGTCGGCATTGCATTCGGCATTGTCGGTACAGCTTCTCAATTAACGATACTGGAAATCACACTGCTTTCCGCATTTGTTTATGCAGGTGCCGCACAATTCGCCATCTGTGCTTTGCTTTTGGCAGGCAGCCCTATATCTGCTATCGTCTTTTCCGCTTTCATCATCAATTTGCGTAATTTTTTATTGAGTGCTGCCCTTGCACCTCATTTTACCAGAGAATCGTTTCTGCATAACATAGGAATCGGCATATTCATGACGGATGAATCCTTTGGTGTTGCCACCACCAAGCTGAAACAGTCAGGAAGTTTAACCGCTGAATGGATGCACGGCCTGAATCTGACGGCATATATTTGCTGGAACCTATCCTGTATACTCGGGGCACTAAGCGGAAAGTGGATTGCAAATCCGGAAACTTTGGGATTGGATTTTGCTTTGCCCGCTATGTTCCTTGGTCTGCTATTCTTACAGCTCGAGCACGTGTCCGCATCGAAATGGATGCTTTATGTTATCTTGATCATCTGCATGATTATTACCATGATTGGATTATCACTCTTGTTCCCTGCATATGTCGCTGTCATCATTGCCACTGTCATCGGTGCTTCACTTGGAGTGGTGCTGGATAAATGAGTATGGACATCATGGTGTTTGCAGTCATTGTTCTTTCCGCCCTTGTCACGGTTATTCCAAGGATCATGCCGTTCATGCTGGTACGCAGCATACGACTGCCCGATGTGGTGATGAAATGGCTATCCTTTGTACCTGTCTGTATTTTGACGGCATTGGTAATCGAAAATGTCCTCATTCAACAAGAAGATAAGCTCTCCTTCGATTGGCCGGTACTGTTGATCCTGCTGCCGACTGCCTTTATCGCAGGTAAGACTCGCAGCCTCTCCATGACAGTTATCATAGGCGTATTGCTGATGGCAATGTACCGGAATCTGCTTTAATTCAAAAAGGCTTCATCCTAAGGATAAAGGCCTTTTCATGACAGTAAATCGACTACCTTCTCTTTATATGGCTTGAAGTCAATCGAACCGTAAAATTGGCTGATCAGCCGAACTGGATCTCCAAAAAAGAAATATTCATATAAAGACTCCCTCGCGCCGAAGGATGACATAGCAAAGTCCCAAGCCAGCCGGAACAGCTTGACGCGATCCTCCCCTTGTTTCGTTGCACCCTGCAGGTAATGGTTCAATTTCCCTCCTTTTTCCGATTTGAACGCCTGAACCGGCGGGATGCTCATCAGCCCGCTCGCCCCCAGCTGCTGGATCATCGGTGCAATCTCAATATATTTACGGGCAAATATAGTAGACGCAACCTGGAGCGGTTTCAAGTCTGGACAAAATGTCCCCAACCGATCAGGTGCTGCCCCAGCTTCTGCCTGTTGCAGCAGCGATTGAAGAACTTCTGACAAGATAACCAGTTTTGCTGCCTTCTTTCGTACATGCTGGTATTCCGCGATATTTATTTCTTCTATTAAAGACTGAACCATGCCAATGGTGAAATCCAGCTTTGCTATCCGGCGGATCAGCACCTGATGTAAACCGAACGCTGCGAAACTGCTCTCATTTTTAAAGGTGTTTGCCACTGCGACATTATCATAGTAGAAAATCCGCTCCCAAGGAATAAGGACTTTGTCAAACAACACTATCGTATCCATTTCTTCATACCGTGCACTGAGCGGGTAATCAGTTTTACTTTTCCCGCCAGCGAATGACTCCCGTGCTACGAAGGTCAGACCATCTGCATTGCTCGGAATAGCAAACCCAAAGCCTCTATCTTGCTCGAAACCAGCTGATGACATCACGACGAGTTCATCCGTAATGCCGCCTTGTGTAGCTAACAGCTTCGCCCCATGAATAATGATCCCTTCGGCATTACGCTCGACGATTTTTGCAGCAATCGGCTCGTCTTTCTGTTCAAAATAAAAGTCCCCTCTGTTCACTTGAGGATCGATGAATGTATGAGTCATTGTCAAATCATGCGTCTTCACATATTCATAATAGCTTCGCAGATGATCGGGAAAGCAATTTTCTTTCCCTTCCAATAAATCAGCAGAAGCAGCCAGCGCCATCAGTACTGTATTCATATAATCCGGGCTGCGGCCGATCATCCCATGTGTCTGCTCCGCCCAGCATTTGATCATACCGCTCCGTCGTGTCAAATCCTCCCTTGTTTCCGGTTTCAGGAAAGAAAGCCCGTAACGCTCCCCTGAATCACGATCGGTATAGGTCAGTACATCCATATATGCAGCATCATGCTGCAAATCATACAATCCCGCTTGCGTACGCATTACGCCCCGGAATGCAGCATGCTTGGAAAGAGGTTTTTTAATGATTGTTTTGCCGCTAAGTACTTTATTACCCATTGCATCAATACCAGCAAGATAAGCCTCTCCAGTTCTTACAGACATGCATTTCCACCCCCGACATTTTGTTACCCCAAATGGATAACCTGTTCTTCCCACGCAAATACTAGTGCTGTTAATCTCCCTTCCTTCTCTCTATCATTGTGCGTATTGCTGCAAAGAAGACGATCAAGATGAAGATACCGAAAGCAAACAGTATCGTGAACATGCGAACCCCCCTCAACGAAGAATATTCCAATCGTTCACAAATTATTCAAAGCAAAGGACTTGATAAAGTTTGTGAAGTATTGCACAATATAAACATAAAGAATGTGAAGTTATTCACATATTATTAATCATAACAAAGGTGATGATCTACATGGAAAGAATCAATAAAGTAGCTTTAATCGGTGCGGGATTCGTAGGAAGCAGTTATGCGTTCGCACTGCTTAATCAGAATATCGTGGATGAACTGGTGATTATTGATTTAAATGAAAATAAGGCGATGGGCGATGCAATGGATCTGAATCACGGTCAAGCATTCGCCCCTCGTCCGACAAAAATCAGCTATGGCACGTACGCTGACTGCCAAGATGCCGATATCGTCTGCATCACAGCCGGTGCCAATCAAAAGCCTGGGGAAACAAGACTTGATTTGGTCAGCAAAAACGTCAAAATCTTCAAAGGCATTGTAGACGAAGTCATGGCTAGCGGCTTCGATGGCATCTTCCTGATCGCAACGAACCCGGTTGATGTTTTGACACATGCGGTTTGGAAATTCAGCGGCCTTCCCAAAGAACGTGTCATCGGCAGCGGGACGACCTTGGATTCCAGCCGCCTTCGCTATACGCTTGGCGAATACTTCGGGGTTGCTCCGCATGATGTACAGGCGCACATGATCGGAGAGCATGGCGATACAGAGCTGCCAGTCTGGAGCCAAGCAACAATCGGCGGTATTCCGCTTGCGACAATGATGCAGACAGACAGTAAATATAAAATAGAAGACTTGGATGAGATTTACGTGAATGTACGAGATGCTGCTTACCAGGTTATTGAGAAAAAAGGCGCAACTTACTATGGTATCGCGATGAGTCTTGTCCGCGTCACACAAGCTATCCTGGGTGATGAAAAAGCCATCCTGCCAGTAACAGCATATCTCGATGGTGAATATGGGGAGAAAGATGTCTACATCGGTGTTCCGACAATTATCGGTCGTAAAGGTGCACAGCAGGTATTGGAGCTGCCTTTGAACGAGAAGGAAAAGGAACAGTTCAAGCATAGTGCCGATGTCCTCCGAAATACCGTGGAATCTGCCTTTCAGACATTTGTATGATCACTTTTTTAGCGAGGACGTCGTTTGATGTCCTCGCTCTTTATCATTTTTTATTTTCTTAACCAGTGTCCAATTACTTCTCACTTGATGATTGGGCTTTCCATCTGGATGAAGTTACTTAAGCAGTCTTGATAATTTCACTTTATTGAGATATTTCCGGAGGCCGTGTCAATTATGACATGGTGATCACCACTTCCGCTCTTTCCTGCCGTTTCTTTTCTGGTCTCGTTCCTTTCCTTGAGCGGATAAGCAATCGATCTTCTGCCACTGTTTGATGAAAGCTGGAACATTGCATTTGGCTCGGTTTGCAAGCCCAGCTTGACTGCGCCGCTTGTCGTTTTAATGGAAACATCCCCTTGAACTGTTAAAGCAGTAAGCGTCAGATTTCCACTGCTGCTATCAATTTCTAAACCTTTTGTGTGTAGTTCATCGACTTCCAAATCCCCAGACGACCCTTTCATTACCAATCTCCCCTCATAGGATGCTGGTAGCCGTATTTCAAGCCTTGGTTTGTCACGCGAAAATAACCTTCTTATATCACTGCCTAATGATACAGAAATGCTCTTCTGCACTGCGTCAACCTGCAAACCAGGTCCATTGTCGTCCAGATGCAGGATCATTTCCATCTCCTCCACATCAGTCTGAACAACAGTTGTATGCGTACTGCCAAAATCTACGTCAATTCGCTCCACGCCCTCCACAGGTAACTGCCGATAATCTTCTGTCGGAGCAGATTGGCAACCGCATAAAAAAATGACAAGGATCAAGCTTATCAAGTATCTAATCTTCATAAGGTGCCCCCCTTTACTTTTTCATTATAAAAAATGACCTTGCGTCAGCTTCAATTAAAAAAATCCCCTTGAAATTGACGTAACGTCATTTTGTAAACTAAAAATAGAGGACAAAAGAGGCAGGAGGTTAAATAGTGAAGAGAGGAGATGCAGTCATTTATGGATGTGTCATTGTCGGAGCTGGTGTGGGACTGCTTATTGATCATGCATTTCCTGGTGTCTTGATTGGGTTGGGTATTGGTTATCTTCTTAAGCAGGCATTTGATGATGAAGAAAAGTAAGGAGGAAAGAGGATGCTGCATATTCACGATGTGAAGAAACTGACAGGCGTAACAGTACGAACACTCCGACACTACGATCAGCTTGATTTGCTGAAACCCGCGGCAAAAACGGAGGGCGGGCATCGTCTGTATGGAGAATCCGAGCTCAAAAAGCTTCAGCAAATACAGTTCCTGAAACAGATCGGTTTCTCACTGGGAGACATTAAGAGCATGCTGCAAGAGACGAATTGGGAATGGACTGATAGCATAAAAAAACAGCTAATTTATGTGGTTGAAGAACAGCAGCATCTGCATCAGACAGAGATACTGCTGCGGGAATTATTGAATAGCATTGCATTGGAAGGCCAAGACCATCTGGAAGCAATCCGGAAACTGATGCTGCTTTCGGACGGAGAGAAAACGATGCAGGACAGATACAAGGAAAAAGTGTTTGATCAGCAGCAAATGCAGTTATTGGATAGAGTGCCGCGAATGGCAGGATATGATTCGGATTCATTGGAATGGATTGGATTAATCGGACAGCTCAAAGCGTATATGGACAGAGGGTTATCTGATGATCGAGTGCAGCAGATCATCAGGCGGATGGATGAGAAACGCTTGGAACAGTTTGAAGGAGAAGATGTGTTTTTGGATAAACTGTGGGAAATCCGTCTATCGCCAGAAAACTCGGAGAAAATGGGGCTATACCCGATTGATCAGGAGTTGTTGCATTTTATGGAAGATGCCTACGTAGTATTTTTGCAGTCTAAGCAGAAGGAACAGGATTAACATGCAAATGGAACTACTTCTAATCGTAGGCGGATTAGCATTATTAGATATGATCAGCCCTGTCGCTTTAGGCGTTACATTTTATTGGATAACAGAAAAGCGTTCTGATGTCGTCAAAAAGCTGTTCATATACCTAGCTACCATAGCAGTATTATATTTTAGCTTAGGTCTATTGTTATTATTAGGACTCGACTTCTTATTGGATAAAGTTGTTGAACTTCTGCAAACAAAGGGTATAAGCTGGTTTTTATTTCTCTTTGGTGTAACATTGTTTGTCATCAGTTTCTATGTACCCAAAAAAATATCCACTCTGGATCCATCAAAGCGTGGGCGCAGGAACCATGCGATGCTATTAGGCATATTCACATTTCTATTAGAGGCCGGAACAGCCCTCCCATATATAGCGGCTACAGGGGTTATCGCTGCAGCCGATGGTACCTGGGGACAAAACCTTGCCCTTCTTGGAGGATATAATCTCCTCATGATTCTGCCTTGCGTAATGCTTTATATACTGTTTCATTTTGCAGGAGGATCTGTAAAAGAAAAGGCAGGGACCCTTGTGCAGAAACTAGAGCAATCCACAGGCTCAACTTTGTCGTGGATTCTTTGTCTGGCAGGTTTGGTTTTGGTTTATTATACAGTAGACTATCTTTGAGCTAACGCTGTCCAAGGCCTTACCCGGACAGCGTTGTACTTATTGGATTAACGGCAACTTAAGCGGCATCGCTCGTAACCTAAACTATTTTAAAGTCTTCTCCATATCCACCATGTTCCTGAAACCCAGATTTTCGTACATCCCTCTCGCACTGGAGCTGGACCATAATCTCGCCCGTACTGCCCCTTGGTCTTTTAGCCAGTTACATACTTCCTCTACTAAACGAGAAGACAATCCAAGTTTTCGATGCGCAGGTAGTGTATAGACTGCTATAACCCATCCAAAAATCGACTTCTCCTCACTCAATGGAAATGAATATTCTTCTCGAATCAGACCGCCAGCACAAGCTACTATTTCATTTTTCTCGTCTGTAGCAATCTTGAACATTATATTTCCCGCGTCGAATTCCTTCTCGAATATAGCTATGACTTCCAAGACTCTTTGTGAACCAGGCACAGGTATATCATCTACCTCCCCCATTTCACTCGCCATACGAAACCAGTAGTTCCCGATCAAAGGCAGTTCTTCTCGCTTTGCCAGTCGCGTTTCATACATCGTATTTCTCCACTCCTTCGAAAAAACCATGCATGGCTGCTAGTATTCCGTCATCTCCACACACTCTTATACTTCTTCTTATACTTGTCGTCCTCGACAGTCTCAATCAAATCCATCGCTGTTTGCTTGATTTCTTCCTCACCTAACTGGTCATACAGATGTTTCATATTCTGCAGGATATCAAAACGAATCAATGTATAATTCTTTTCATCTGCAGCATTTTTGAATCGATTGGCCATATATTTCATAACCAAGTCTTTTTGTTCTCCACCGCCAAGGCCTACTTTCCAAAATGATTGCAGGCTATGTCTGGCAGTAACGAACTTCTCATCTTTGGTCACTGCCCAGAGCCGCGGCAAATCTTCAAGCATTCTATTTTGCGGATCACTCTTTGCCAGATTAGCTAAATATTGAGCTGATCTGGAGCGCTGATGATTGTCTGTATCCGTCAAGCCGTCCAGCAAGTTGTCCCAAACTTCGTATGCCCAGTCTACTGGCTTTTCTGTTGCTTGGAGGATGTGTAGATATGCTTCATAGCTTTCTTGCTTGTCCTTGGATTTTGATTTTGCAAATGCCTCTCTCAATTCTCTATCCATGCTATCCCTCCATAACCCTGATTAAAAAATCTTCAATATCAAAAAGAAGACGGGTGGTACAAGCAACGCTGGCAGGAAATTCATAGTATTGAACTTCTTTATCCCCAGAATGCTCAATCCGGAAGCCATGATCAGCACGCCCCCCACGATGCTCACTTCATTCAGCAAATCGATATTGACTGTGCTTTCCAATGCTTTTGCCACCAGATAAATCGATCCCTGCCAAACAAAGAGAACACCAGCGGATATTGCTATTCCGAATCCAAAGGTGGAAGCCAGAACAAGTGAGGTGACGAAATCCAGCATACCATTCGCCATTAAATACGAATAATCTTTATGCAGTGCTGCTTCAACCGGTCCCAATATGGAAAGAGATCCGATACAGAACAAAAGGATGGCAGTGGATAGTCCCTCTGCCAAATTTGACTTGGAAAATTTCTTCACGAGATTGTTGAATCTTGCATCCAAATCCAGACTTTCTCCTATAATTGCTCCAATTGCCAAACTGACAATAAAGAGAACGGAATATTTACTAGCTGGCAAATGCTCCACGATTGCATTTGCCCCTAATGCCAAGGCTGCCAATCCCATAGCTTGCAGCAGGATGGTTTGATATTTATCCTTCATCCCCTTTTTGAATACAGTCCCTAATGTACTGCCTATGATGATCATTGCTACATTGAATAATGTCCCAAACATAAAAATTCCTCCAAACCCGCAGCCTCTGCCATCCCTTTCCTACACTGTCTCACGTTTTATCAGTGTAGCGTGGAATACTTTATCTTTTGATTCCTTCCCCAGTGCCTGCTTGAATAAATGCTCCCCCATCTCTTCAAGAGGTATATGCATGCTTGAAATACCCATCATTTGTGCCATCGGATGGTCATCGAACCCGATGATGGCTAGCTTTTCCGGTATGTGTATGCCAACTCTGCCGGCACAAGTCATCACGCCGGCAGCAACTTGATCATTCGTTATGATGAGCGCTGATGGCGGATCTTCCATTCGCTTGAGCTGGTTCACCATCGTTTCGCCATCCTCGAAATATAACATCTTATCAAACACATAATCCAGTCGGCAGGGCAGTTCCTTTGCTGTAAGGAAATCCCGGTAAGCAGCAGCGCGCTCCTTACTGCTCGTCCCATCAAGTCTGCTGACAGAATAGCCTATTTTCCGATGTCCTGTCTCATACAAATAGCGAAGCGCCTCTTGAAAAGCCTGATAATGATCTATATAAGCGGAAGAAAGCTTATCTCCATGCACTTTTTCGCATACAACTATTTGTCCATACAGTGTGTAAGATGTGATCAAATCCAAATCACAACTTCGCGAACAGATGATCAGCGCATCGATTTGCTTTTGGCGCAGCATCTGCAATGCTTCCTTTTCTCTCTTTTCTTGGTAATCTGTCTGAATCAATACGAGCTTGTAGTTATGCTTGAATGCCTGCTTTGCTATTCCTTTCAATAGCTGCGCAAAATAAGGGTGATCAGAAAAAGGCAGTACGACACCAACCAGCTGCGTTCTACCTGTTTTCAGATGAACCGCATTCACATTTTTCTCATACTTGGTTTGCTCGATTGCTTCCAGCACCAGTTTCCGTTTCTCCTCACTCACATAAGGATGATCATTGAGCACACGGGATACAGTTGTGACCGAAACGCCAGCCAATTTGGCCAAATCCTTAATCGTCGCCATACGCTCTCCTTTATTTCTGCAGCTTTATTCATGATAACAGTATAACGCTTCCCCGTTTCAAAAAAAACTTGACCTGATATCGTTTTCAGCAAGTAACCTATGAGTATAGGTACTGGACATCGGAGCGTAATCCGTTTTGGCGGAGCGTGACCTGGTACCGGTACTTAACAAAAAAGGCCACAACGGCCTTTTTTATGATTACATCAGGTCCCTTATGTAATCATATACATTCTTCACAATCAACACTGTCGTTACGACGATAAACAGAATCCGTACATATCCACTCCCGCGCTTGATGGCAAAACGTGAACCGACGATGGAACCAAAAATTCCTGATAACCCCATGATCAGCCCGATACTATAATGTACTTGCCCTAAGATCATAAAAAGAATCAGTGCAGAAATATTACTGCCGAAGTTCAACAACTTCGCATTACCGGCTGCATGCAAGAAATCATAACCGATGAATAGGAAGGCGAACATGAGGAATGATCCTGTCCCTGGTCCGAGAAATCCATCATAAAAACCAATAAGAGCCAGCACAGCTGCAAAGATAAGCAATCTTTTGGCCGTCAACCGCTTGTAGGTAGACACGCTGCCCCAATCTTTTTTTATGATGGTATAAATGGCCACGGCAATCAGCATGACCAGCATAAGCGGCTTGAACAGTGCTGGGTCGATGACATGAACGGTCCAGGCACCGAATAAAGAGCCAATGAAGGATAGCGGAAAGTACTTCATAACCGATTTCAACTCAAGATTACCTGACCGATAGAACATAAGCGTGCTTGTAAACGACCCCATCGTCCCGGCCAATTTATTCGTTGCCACTGCCGCTGCCGGATTCAAACCCGCAAACAGAAGCGCAGGGATAGTGATCAACCCTCCCCCTCCTACAACAGAATCAATGAATGCAGCAAGAAATCCGAATAGAATGATAATTAATATTGTGTCCAATTCCATGTGCATAAGTACTTCCTGCCCTTTCCTCTTATAAAATTTATTAACCTCCTTATCTTAACATATGGAAAATAGGTGCAAATAAACGATATCCGGAAACAGGCTCTGACCTCCAGTACATGCCAACTATCGATCTTTACATAAGGTAAAGTTTGTAAGACAAAATAAATACTCAGTAATGCATAGCTGCATTCCCTGGGACTTAACGCCACAAATTAATCATTTACTCTTAAAATGCATTGACATTGCGTTGATTTCATTCTACTATTTACCTAATTGATACTGATTATCATTATCAAAAAATGTAGATGATCCAATCCATTACAAAGAAAGCAGGTAAATTGAATGAAAAAAGCAGCAATCACATTAATTGGACTCTTTTTACTTATCCTGAGCGCATGCGGAACTTCAGAAAAATCCACAGCCGACGGCAGCGAAAAAGAGACAAAAGATACTTTTACATACGAATCTGAAACCGGTCCTGTTGAAGTTCCGTCTGATCCGCAAAGAGTCGTCGTCTTGGCCTCATATGCTGGTGATGTACTATCACTTGGTGTCAATATTGTCGGTGTCGATGAATGGGCCAAGAGCAGTCCTGTGCTTGCCGATAAATTACAGGACGCTGAAACTGTATCTGAAGATGATGTAGAAAAGATCCTTGAGCTGAAACCGGATCTAATCATTGCAGCCGATACTACCAAGAACCTGGACAAATTCAAAGAAATTGCACCTACTGTCACATATACGTATAACAAGGTCGATTACCTGACGCAGCATGTCGAAATTGGAAAACTGCTGAATAAAGGTGATGAAGCACAGCAATGGGTCGATGACTTCAAAGAACGTGCAAAGACTGCAGGTGATGACATCAAAGCCAAAATCGGTGAAGATGCCACTGTAACAGTAATGGAAAGCTATGATAAAGGAATGGGTGTGCTTGGCGACAGCTGGGGACGGGGCACGGAAATCCTTTACCAAGAGATGGGACTTGCCATGCCTGATAAAGTAAAGGAAATGACTGAAAAAGAAGGCTATACGATGATTTCCTCGGAAGTGCTGCCTGAGTATGTCGGTGACTATCTTGTCATAAGTGAGTACAGCGACCAAGATAATTCCTACCAAGACACAGAACTATTCAAAGAAATACCTGCTGTCAAAGAAGGTCATGTCCTGACTGCAGATGCGAATGCATTCCTGTTCAATGATGCATTGACTTTGGATTATCAGCTGGACTTCTTCAAAGAGCAGTTCCTGAAGTGAATGCCGCATAACAAGAAGGCTTAAAATGCAACAAGGAGCTTGATTTACCCAAGCTCCTTGTTATTATTTCTACTAAACCTTGATTCATATGATTTGCGTTTATTTACTACCAACAAACAGGTAATCAGGATGAGATTAACGACTGATACAATAATACTGCCTTCCATTTTATATAGGCCGCCTGATACTATTTGATTTCCTTGGAATGAACTATTTAAGAGATTTGGATAATCATTCGCCAATGACACACCGCCGATTATAATTGCTCCTATCGTATTCCATATAAAATGGGCAATTATCGGAGCTATGATTGTCCCTGTGTATTCTAATAGGATGGTAACAAATACACTCATCGATACAACATTCAACACTGGGATAATACCTGCTTCAAAAGCACCGCCGTGCATTGCAGTAAATAAAATAGTCGTAAAAACAGTCGCCGCTGCCACATTGTATTTTTGCTTCCATAACTGATATAAATAACCTCTCATCAACAATTCTTGCATGGCAGCATTCAACAGTGAAGCCAAAATCCAAATCCAGATAAAATCAATCTGGTTGTGACCTTGTATATTCATTGTTTTTGTAAGGATAAGGACAGCTGCCACACTCCCCAACCATAAGGCACCCGTTACAACGCCGATCAGCGAATTTTTAAAGAAGCTGGTTGTAATGGGGATCTTGATTTTTCCCTTTTCGATGATAAAAACAAAGAAGATAGAAAATAAAGCGACTACAGCAAAGGGAGAAAACTCCCACCATAATCTCAAGAATGCTGGCTCATTTGTTTGTATATCCGGCGTAAAAGAAATTAAAATTGCCCATCCTATAAAAAAGATGATTGTTTTCAAAATAGTAGTTAGTAACTTTTTCATTGCTCTGCCCTCTCTGATACGATCCTTTTGTATTAACGATTGATACAAGAACCCTACTCCATTAAAAATAGCCCACTAAAGTTTAGTGAACTACATATAAATTATATAATATTTTCCAGTGCATTCCTTATAGTATTTATCTATGACCAGGATTCTTACCAGCAGCTAATTTGTTATTAAGAAAGCCCAAATCATCTATTATGATCTGAGCCATGGATTTTCTGCTTTATCCTTGGAAAGTTCAACAGTCAGCCCCAGAAACTTATCGACTGCAGGAGAATGCCAGTTTTTTGACCTGACCATCATATAAGAATATATCGGCTTGAAACGCTCTGTATGCTTCAATTGCTTTAATGTGCCTTTTTCCAATTCCTTTTCCACCGTAATAAGCGGCAGTGCCGCAATCCCCAGCCCGCTGGCCACAACCTGCTTGATTGCTTCCAGGCTCCAGAGCTCCATCGTCTGGAATTTGGGAATATCATGCTTTATCAAATGCTCCTCGAACATCACCCGGTAGCTGCAGCCTTCCTCATTTGTTACAAAACAAATATCCGTACCCTTGTAATCGTCAAAATGGTCCTCCTGCTCCGGACTTGCCACCAACACAATTTCTTCATGATGCAATTTATGAAAAGCGTACTTATCTGTATCCAGCTCCGGCCACAGCATGAATGCCACATCCACGTTGCCATTCATCAGTTCTCTCTGATTATCACTGCATGTACCATTGCTTAGTTTGATTTTCACTTCCGGATAACGTGCGGAGTATGTTTTTAAGATAGGACCAAGTCTGGAGATGGTCAGGGATTCCGGGGCAGCGATTTTCAGCTCTCCGTTTACCTTGCTGTCATTCAGCTTTTCGATGCGATGATAAGAATCCAGTAATTCATCTACCATATTCACTAATTCACGGCCTAAGTCTGTCAGGTGCAGCTCTCTTTTTACATACGAGAATAACGGACCTCCCAGCTGCTGTTCCAAAGCTTGGATGTGGGCAGTGATGGTAGATTGCGTGTACCCAAGTTTATTAGCCGCATTGGTATAACTTCCAACGTCAACAATGGTGCGGAAAGTAATGAATTGCCTTATCTCCATAGTACTTCCACTCCTCCATCGAAAATATCAATATCGATCATCTATAATTTCAATTTTACCGATACCACATTTCATCTTACAATGGATTATGTCAATTGGCAATTACTTAAAGGAGTTGTATCATCATTGAGTCTGACAGCATTTTTTTCCTATATCATCATCACTAGCATAACTCCTGGTCCGAGTAATCTCCTTCTCATGAATGAATCACGGAAACATGGGTTAAAGGGGGCTTGGAGATTTAATTGCGGTATCATTGCAGGCTTTATTTTATTGGGAGTTATCGGAACAGTATTGACGAAGACGGTGTATGACTGGATTCCGGTCATGGAGCCTTCCTTTAAAGTTTTGGGAGCTGTATATTTACTTTTCATTGCCTACAAAATCATGTTTGATAAAAGTGTGAAAAAGGACGAAGCAATCGAGCGTCCCTCTTTCCTTTCTGGCTTCCTCTTTCAGCTGATAAATATCAAAAGCATCCTCTATTTTATTACGGCATTGGCGACATTCATATTACCTTATAAGAACTCCATTGGTTCTATCATTTTGTACGCTGCGGTAACCATTTTCATCGGCAGTTTGGGACTGCTCCTTTGGGCTGCTTTCGGCTCAGCATTCAAGAAGTTCTTCAATAGCTATACAAAGCCCATCAATGTTGTCATGTGCTTACTGCTTGTAGTTTCAGCTATCTCCATCCTATAAAGAACAAAAGAACACCTTGAAGCATTCTCTCCAAGGTGTTTTTCGCCAAAAAAAAGGAGTAGTGCTGGGAAGCCAGTAATCCCGGCTTCTCAGCACGCCCCTCATTTTTTGATCAGTAAGGATCCGTTTCATGGCTTTTCTTCACAGCTTCATCTGTTGCTTCGTTGGCTGCTATTGTACCTTGACCGGTGCCCTGACCATATTTGGATTTTCCTGATTCACGACCTGGAACTTGATTGTCCATTTTTGCTTCTTGCATTTCTTTCATTACTTTTTCGATGCCTTCCTTCACACGGCGGCCATATTCTTCATCGGCTTGTGTAAAGTGATGAACCATCGCATCCTGGATTCGTTTGTCACAAATCGAAAGCGCATCGGATAGGTTCTTGATCAATTCGTCACGCTCCCAATCTTCAAAGCTCCGGTATGTGTGACCAGCTTGGCCATAATTGTTAGGTCGATCAATTGGTGCAGTCATCGCTGCAGCATTATATGTCGGTTGATGCGGCTGACGATTTCCTTTACCTTCTTCCTTATATCCTCCGACCATGGATGGCTCATAGTTAATGGACGGATCTTCGCCGGACTCTTTCGGATCGCGAATATCCATTTGACCGCGGTGCTGATTCGTGCGCACAGGAACTTTGGGTGCGTTCACAGGCAATTTCAGATAGTTCGCGCCTACACGGTAGCGCTGTGTATCAGAATAAGAGAAAGTACGGCCTTGGAGCATTTTGTCATCGGAGAAGTCCATTCCATCCACAAGAACTCCTGTACCAAAGGCCGCTTGCTCAATTTCCGCGTGGTAATCAACCGGATTGCGATCAAGAACCATTTTCCCTACTGGGAGCCAAGGGAACTTATCCTCTGGCCATAGTTTCGTATCGTCGAGCGGATCAAAATCCAATTCCGGATGGTAATCGTCCTCCATGATCTGCACATAAAGTTCCCATTCCGGGTATTCTCCACGTTCAATTGCTTCATACAGATCCTGTGTTGCATGCCCGACGGTTTTCGCTTGAATGGTTCTTGCTTCATCTGTTGTTAAATTACGAATACCTTGTTTCGGCTCCCAGTGATACTTAACCAATACAGCCTCGCCTTTTTCATTGACCCATTTATACGTGTTTACACCAGAACCTTGCATATGGCGATATGTGGCTGGAATACCCCATGGGGAGAACAGGAAGGTAATCATATGAGTTGCTTCAGGTGAACGGGAAACAAAGTCAAACATCCGTGCAGGATTTGGGACATTTGAAGCTGGATCTGCTTTGAACGCATGAATCATATCAGGGAACTTCATAGCATCACGGATAAAGAAAATCTTGAGATTGTTCCCGACCAGATCCCAGTTTCCATCTTCTGTATACATTTTCACAGCAAAGCCCCGTGGGTCTCGATCGGTTTCAGGTGAATCCTTCGACCCCGCCACGGTAGAAAAGCGAACCATTAATGGTGTTTTTTTACCGGCACCGGAAAATACTTTTGCGCGTGTATACTTTTCTACCGGTTCATCCCCTACTTTTCCGTAAGTTTCGAAATAGCCAAATGCTCCCGCTCCTCGCGCATGTACTACACGCTCTGGTACTTCCTCCCGGTCAAAGTGGGAAATTTTTTCAATGAAGTGGTAATTTTCAAGTGTTGCTGGACCACGATCACCTATTGTACGGATATTTTGGTTATCCATGACAGGGTGCCCTTGGCGCGTTGTCAGGGTTTCACGTTTTACGTCTTGTTCATTTGAGGAATTCGTATCTTTGTTCTCTGCCAAAATAAAAACCTCCTTAAAATAATTCAGTCTTATCTTTCCTGAGAAATATCATTTCAAACCACAATAAGTATCATTTATGATAACTAATATTAACTGATATTAATTATCATAAAATTACCTCTAGTTTAAATTATGAGACAATACTATGCAAATAATTCACTTACAACAGAATCTTTCCCCATTAGAATCAAACTTAAGCGTTAGTTGATGGATTATTTTTTCCTTTTCCCATTCTCTCCTGGTGGTTTTCGCTGCCATCCATGATCAGTTGTGTGTTGCGGTGTTTGAAGGGCGATTTCCAAACCAAAAATAACACCTGGAGGTCATCGATGCCCCAGGTGTTACTTTTATCAATCCCTCTACCAGTCAGCCAGTAGAAACTCCTTTTGCTTTCTGCACCTGCTGCTTTTCCGTTTTGTACCGCATGATGAAAGATATCGGAACCATGATCAGCATCAAGATACCGGAAATGACAAACGCCTCATTGATCGTTTGCAGACTCGCCTGCTGGGCAGCTTCCCCTGCTGCCGTCAGATGCGCTCGCCGAACCTCGAAATAGATGCTGAAAAACACGATTCCGAATGCTGAAAATATTTGCCGCAAGACATTATTCATAGCAGATCCTTGCGAGACAAGGTGCTCTGGAATATCATTCATCCCCGCTGTCGTGGCAGGCATATTGCTTAAACCCAAACCAGCGCCCCTGATCATATTGATGACAAGAATCAGCCAGAAAGGAGTCGATAAACTCAAGTTCCCGATCAGGAATGTCGATATCGCCAAAATCAAAAGACCGGGCGGGACGACCCAGCGCGGTCCCTTCTTATCCAAAAGCCGGCCGCCCAATGACATCATGGCGCCGCTAAGCAATGCTGCCGGGAGAAAGAGCAGGCCAGTCTGGATTTCACTCAGGCCATAGACATTTTGAATCAATAATGGCAGCAGGAAAATTCCTGAGAATAGCCCTATGGAAGCTGTCGCGGTCACCGCGATCGAAACCGCATAGGTTGGATTACGGAATACCGACAACTCCAATAATGGCTGTTCCTTACGTCGTTCATAATAAACAAAAACTGCTATTGCTGATATACCTGCAATGATAAGTGCCAGATTAGAAGCCGATAACAGCACATCCAGTGTCTGCCCGCGACCCAGCGCATACAGAACCAAACCGATTCCTAACGTAATAAATACAAAGCCGCCTTTGTCGAATCGGCGATGTGGGTCTGCTGCTGTCGATTTCAGATAACGGCTGGCAAGCACTAAACCAAGGAGACCGAACGGTAGATTAAAGGCAAACAGGAAAGGCCATGGCAAGTAAGCAATCAGCACACCGCCGATTGTCGGACCAACCGCAGGTGCCACCATCGCAGCTACACCATAAACCCCAACAGCAAGCCCGCGTTCTTGCTTCGGGAAGGCTTGGAAAATAAGTGCCATCGAAATTGGCATCATCAATCCGCCGCCGATTCCTTGGATGAAGCGTGCCGCGATGACCAGTGGCAGACTGCCGGACAAAATCCCAAAGACAGAGCCCACCAGGAATACGACAAGACCCAGCAGGTAAATGGACTTCTTACCGAATCGATCTCCCAGATAACCTGTGACGGGCATGGTCATACCCATTGCAACCATGAAAATCGTCAGGATCCAGCCGACACTGACAGCATTGGCATCGAAGGTTGAAATAAGCGATGGCAACGCCGGATTAAGCATACTATTATTCAAAATGACAGTGAATGTCCCGAATAGGACAGCAACGACGACCAACCATTTAGACTCTAGTTTACTCACATGCATGCTCCCAACTGCTCTCACGCTTTGCTCCAGTTGGCAACGCTTCCTATTTTACGACCAAAACTGGGCAATTCGCTCTTTTAATCACTTCTGTACTCACACTTCCCACTACAAGCTTCTGGAAACCATTCAAGCCACGCGTACCAATGACGACCAAGTCGAACGCATCATTATTCGCCTTATTGGCAATCATTTTTCCGGCATCGCCCCGTTCTATCGTACGAGTATAAGGGATACTCGCATTCCGGAGCTTCTCTTCATTCGGCTGGATGCGCAGCTCCCCATCACGATGTACATCATCAGGCTTCACCTGCTGCAGAACGATTTCACTATTCCTTACCTCTTGCAATGCATTGACTACTTCAAGTTGTACTAGATGATTGCTCTCCTGGCAGATTTTTATTACTTCTTCAGTCGCCCGGATCGAGTTCTCGGAGCCATCGACAGCCAATAGTATCTTTTGGTACATAATAGCGCCTCCTCAACCATGATAGTAGCCATTTCCCCTAAAATGACCCGCACAAACGGAAAGGCAAAAAAACTTCGTCACCCGAAACTTTTTTCTGTATAAAATTAACAATAACATTAAATAGCCTTTTGGAAAAGTATGAGATAATGGAGAAAAAATCGGAGGATTATACATGCTTGCCAAACCCATCAGTTTCATTATTATTTTCCTTTTGATCACCGGGCTGGTTGTCTGGATACTTGCTTCCTTTAATCAAGAGGCAATCATGGATGATAAGATAGGTCGGATCGAGGTATACGATGCCAATGCGGCAGAACCATCGGTCACAATCACTGACAAGAATCAGGTGAAGGATATATTGGAATGCATCAATGAATGCGAACGTAAGAAAATGCACGAAACAGCTTCCTATGCAGGTTTTGATGCTACACTTATTCTTTATGGGAATGAAAACGAATATGAAGTCGGCATATGGCAGGGAGGCGGTGCGGTCAGCTTCGTATATGGTGAAATGATCATTATCAGCAACCTCGAATCATTTCCCTTATAAGACGAAAAACCCGCCATCAAAGGACGGATTTTCCAATACTCATGAAACCAAACGACGTACCTCTTGTACTTTTTGTTTGTTCTTGCAAAGTCACGATGTTTTACTTCTTCTATGCTCTGTTTCTTTACTCCATTTGAAGACTTTGTTTAAATATTTGTAAATATTCTTGCTTTCCTTCGCCATGAGTGGACCCAGTATAGCCAGAATAAGAACATAGAGAGCAGTAAAGGGAGTTAAAATGGGACTTAATCCTGCCGTGATACCAAGGTTAGCGACTATAATGGAGAATTCCCCTCTGGCCATGATAGTCAATCCGATACTACTGGATGCTTTATGGGAGAGACCGGCATTCCTTCCGGCAATCATACCCGCAACAAAATTGGCTATGATAGTCAGCAAAGCTGCTCCCAATGCCAGCCAAATTGCATCTGCCAATGTGGATGGATCGATAGTCAATCCAAAACTGAAGAAGAAAATAGCTCCAAAGAAGTCTCGAAATGGAACAACCAAATGTTCGATGCGATCCCTATGTTTTGTTTCTGAAAAGACCAGCCCCAGCAATAGAGCACCTATTGCTTCTGCAACATGAAGCGTCTCGGAAAATCCAGCCACAAAAAATAGAATAGCAAATATGACAATGATGAAAATCTCATCGGATTTAATATTCAACCATTTGTTCAATAATGGAGCGCCTTTTCTTGCAATAATAAAAAATAGCAACATGTAGCCGATCGAAATGAGTACTGAAGTGAGGATGCCGAGGAAAGAAGTAGATCCTGCAAGGAGGACACCTGACATTGTGGTTAAAAATAAAGCTAGAAAAATATCGTCAAACAATATAATACCAAGGATAAGCTCGGTTTCCGGGTTCGCTGTTCTTCTTAAATCAACCAGAACCTTGGCCACAATTGCACTGGAAGACACGCTCACAAGTCCTGCGATGATAAGTGTCTCCGCCCAAGGCATGCCTGCAAGAAATCCATATAGCAAACCAAGGACAAAGTTGATGGCTACATAGACACTGCCGCCGACGACGATGTTCCGTCCGGATTTAACTAGTTTTCCTACAGAAAATTCAAGACCTAGGTAGAAAAGTAAAAACAGGACGCCGATCCTTCCTAAAAATTGGATGATCTCATTACTCTCAATAAAGGTCAAATCTATAATGCCGAATGTAGGGGCGTGAGGGCCGACAACCATTCCTAGTACGATAAGGAAGGGAATGATTGAAAATTTGAGTTTATTTGCAATAATAGCTCCAAGCGCTACAAGGACAAGTGCAGTTCCGACTTCAAACACTAAATGATCCATCAATTATTCTCCCCTTTCATGCTGATAGTAGTTTTTTGATTAACTCCTTTATTTGCTGTCTTTCCCCTGATACAACCAAGGTGTCACCAGCTTCAAGAACTGTGTCCGGACCAGGATTATTTGACTTGTTCGTTTTCTTTTTCTTGATTGCGATGACATTTACTCCAAAATTATTTCGAATGTCAATCTCGCCGATCATTTTATTGACAGCTGGCGCATTCCTTTCTATTTGAAACCATTCGATTATGATATCGTCAAAGGCAAAGTCCATCGTTTCCAAAGCTTTAGGCTTATACACCATTCCACCTAAAATACCTGCAATCTGTCTGGCTTCCGCGTCGTTAAAGGTTGCGCAGCTCATAACCTCTTCATGATCATCCGCATCAAAATGATAGATTTCCCTGCGGCCGTCATCATGGACGACAATAACCAGTTTATCCTGGTTTTTTGTGACAATTTCCACCTTATACCCGATGCCAGGGAGTTCACTTTCTCGAATATTCATTATTAATCCTCCTTTAAACAATTGTTAACAATGGATGAAGGTCAGGTCCTTTCAAAGGTTTACATCAATTTCTGTCCTGAATTTTTCACCTTTAGGAATCCCAAGATATTTAAGTGTTTCAGAAGGTGTCGCATGATTAAAATGTTTCTGCAGCAAAGATATGGCCACTCCGCGTTTAAAAGCATGATAACCAAAAGTTTTCCTTAAGGAATTTGTGCCTATTTTCCCTTCGATGCCTACAGCTTCGGCAGCATGATGAATGATACGGTATGCTTGTTGTCGGCTAATTGGCTTTTGGGTTTTAGCTGATTTGATCAAATAATCACTGCTTTTTAATTGCTCACTCCGGATATAATGCAAAAGATCCTGTCTTAACTTGGGGTTGAGATAAATTTCTTTAGGGTTTTCAGATTCTTCATGAGGGAGCAAAAAGAAATCCTTGATGGAACCCTCTCTTTCCAAAACATCCTCCACTTTAATATCCAATATTTCTTTGAGCTTCAAGCCGGTATTTATACCGAAAACAAAGAGAAGATAATCCCGTTCTGAATGTTCCTTTAAATATCTTTTCATAGAATTAATTTGCTCGATGCTTCTTAGGGCTTCTACACATTCCATTAGCCATTCTCCTTGATCCATGTTACTTAATACTATTATAGCATAGTATTGAGTAACTATGAAGATTAAGGGCTTACCTTAGAACAATGCACCAGCAAGGGATGCCCCCTTTTTCTTCACCGACTGGATCACCCATTTGGAGAACCTGAATTTATTGCGCTCTCTCTTAATGAAACAAAAATGAGCCGACAGTACTGTCGGCTCATTTTTCCCTAGAAACTTACTATTTATACTGGATTGCAATTCAACACAAAGCATCGTTATCTTTAGGAGGGACACAAAATGCGCGTACCTCTAATCCATTATTTGCATTCGCTCATTAAACTTCGTCGGATAAGATAAGAAACCAAGCATGATGCTCGTCACAATGGCAGTTGTCAGCAAAAGAAATAGAATGAGCAGCTGGAACATGACGGCCTGGAGCGGATCTGCTCCGGCAATGATTTGTCCGCTCATCATACCAGGCAGCTGGACAAGGCCAATCGTTTTTTGGCTTTCGATAGTGGGGATGGTGCTCGCCTTGATGGACGCTAGCAATGATCGCTGAATCGCTTGTTTCGGTGTACCGCCCAAAGAAAGGATGAGCTCCATCTCCTCTCTTCTGGCTTCCACTTCCGCAGTGAATCGATTCAGGAACAAAATACCCAGTACCATGGAGTTTCCTATTACCATCCCGCTCAACGGGATGATGTACTGTGCTGTCGGCGGTGTGATTCCAAGCCCCAATAAAATCCCTTGAGTCAGTATTTCAATTACAATGAACGTAAGCACAAGCTTCCATGTGATGCCTTTGATGGATGCCCCTTTCTTTCTGGCATTTTGCGTTGCTGCCCCAATCATCAGCGCCACCATCAAGATGATATAAATGATATTTGCTGCGTCGAAGATGAACTGCAATACATATCCGACTGCAAACAGCTGGATGATGGAACGAATGGTGGCAATTAGTGTGTCTTTTTCCAGACCAAGTCGCAGCGTCTTGGATAGGATAAGCGGAATAAGGACAAATATCAAAGTGAGCAGCAAAGCGATTAAGCTCATACTTCTTCCTCCATAACAAAACGTCTGACAGCAGCATTCGACGTAGAATCAAGTAATGCAATTGGACCCGCTTCCGCAATTCCACCGTTCATCATGACCCAAACCTCATCAGCAACCGACTTTGCCTGCTCCAAATTATGTGTTATCCAAATGATCGTTGTGCCATGCTTTCGATTGATTTGGTTGATTAGCTTCTCAATATCCTGCTTGGAAACCCGATCCAAAGATGACGTGATTTCATCCAGCAGCAGAATCTCGGGTTGGTTCAGCAATGTTCTGGCAATGGAGACTTTTTGCTTCTGTCCGCCTGATAAATCTCTGCTGTTTTGATTCAATATATTTGTTTCCAAACCTACTAACTGTATAATCTGTTCTGCTTTATCATCCGATAGCTCCTTGCCAGCTAGCTGAAGCGGCAAATGCAAATTATCCCGAACAGTACCTTCCATCATGATTGCCTGCTGGAGGACGATTCCGACATGGCGGCGCAAGCTTACCGGATCATACGTTATGATTTCCTTCCCATCGATCAGGATGTTTCCGCCTGTTGGTGACAGTAACCCATTACACAGCCGAAAAAGCGTTGTTTTTCCCGCACCTGATGGACCGATGACTGCTGTGATCTTCCCCTTTGTGAACATACCGGTTATACCTTGGATGATTTGTGCCTTATCCGTTTCATATGTAACTTCCTTTAGCGAAATTGCTGCTTGCACCATGTCTCCACTTCCCTTTCTCCTCT
This sequence comes from Terribacillus jepli, assembly GCF_047228925.1. Lineage (NCBI taxonomy): Bacteria > Bacillati > Bacillota > Bacilli > Caryophanales > Bacillaceae > Terribacillus > Terribacillus jepli. The sequence goes on from NZ_JBFEGH010000025.1 coordinate 43,745, forward strand.
ATTTCCTAGTGTCTCTTCCCGACTGAATTTCAGCCATGTTTAAAACATCATTCTTACTTACTCACTACATTCCTTTATGTAAGAAAAAAACACCTCTAGATAAGAGGTGCTGGAATTAATAATGCTTCAGAAAATAAACTAATGACTGCAATTCGATTGCCAGATCGATATGGTGCACCCGAATATTGCTAGGCACGGCAATACGCGCTGGGGTGAAATTCAGGATGCCAGCAATTCCGCACTCGACAAGGCGGTCAGTGATTGCTTGGGCAGCATGCGCTGGCACCGTCAGGATTGCCGCACTTACATTGCCGATATATTTCTCCAAATCATCGATATGATAGACAGGTACGCCGCCAATATTATGATCCACTTTCCCTGGGTCGGTATCGAATGCCATCTCGATTTTTGTATTGTTATTTTTCGTGAAGTTATAATGCAAGAATGCCGTTCCAAGATTACCGACACCGATAAGTGCCACTTTCGTGATCTCGTCTTGGTCCAGTGTCTTCCGGAAGAAGTTCAGCAAGTACTCTACATTATAGCCATAGCCCTTTTTGCCAAGTGCTCCGAAATAAGAAAAGTCACGACGGATTGTAGCTGAGTCGACTTTCACCGATTCACTGAGTTCCTTCGAGGATACTCTCGTTTTGCCTTGCAGATGCAGGCTGTTGAGGAATCGATAATAAAGGGGCAGCCGCTTTGCCGTAGCTTTTGGTATTTTATTTTGATCCATATACATGCTCATTTATCCTCCTAAAGCCTGCAGTTTCCAAAAGCGAACTTCGTGCAGCCATGCAGCTGGTCAAAAAGGCCTCTCGGACTAGAACAGTATGGTTCTGTTACCTTTTCTCAAATATGGCCAGCTCTACTCCGACTAGACGGAATAATGGGTTGCAGACAGGTTCCCTTCCGGCATCTGTAAGGAGTTGCAGATGCTGGCTGCGGCTTCATCCTTGAATTGTTACGATATGATACTTTCACAAAGTACGATTATAGTTAACACCTTATTCTAACAGATATGAATAGGAAAGTCTTGTACAGATTCACAAAGAAAATGAGGGTGGGGTACCTTATCTCCATTTTAACAAATTCATTTACGATGTCCATCCGAATAAAAGCATAAAAGCGCGGGAATTCGGCGCTTGCTACTATTTTGTCACATAGGATACACTGATAGTATGAGGTGAACAAGATGATTTTATTGCAAGCGAACAATATTACAAAACTATTTGGCGCAGACGTCATTTTATCAAATATAAAACTGGAAGTACAAACACAGGATCGCTTGGCCATCGTCGGACGCAACGGTGCTGGTAAATCGACTTTGCTGAAGATCCTGGCAGGAGAATTGAGCTATGACGAGGGTAATGTATTTCTGTCGAAGGATGCCACACTAGGATATTTGGAACAGCACACAGGCTTAGAGTCGGAAAAGAGCATCTTGGAGGAAATGAAGACCGTCTTCGCCGATCTCATCCAGCAAGAAGATGAATTGCGCCGTCTGGAAGCAAAAATGGGCGATCCCGATCTCATTTCTGACGAATCGGCTTACCAGCAGCTTTTAACAAATTATGATACAAAACAGCAGGCTTTCCGTTTGAATGGAGGCTATCAATATGAAGCAGATATCCATTCTGTATTGAACGGACTTAATTTCGGGGACAAAGACTTATCCACTCCTGTCGGTTCATTGAGCGGCGGGCAGAAGACTCGGCTTGCCTTGGGGAAACTGCTGCTGCAAAAACCGGACGTACTGATACTGGATGAGCCGACCAACCACCTGGACATATCTACACTGGACTGGCTGGAAGGTTACTTGAGCAGCTACCAGGGGGCTGTCGTAGTCGTATCGCATGACCGCTATTTTCTCGACAAAACAGTCAATACCGTCATTGAAATAGCTCATAATCACTCTGTTCGTTACAAAGGAAATTACAGCAGTTATCTGGAACAAAAAGCTGCCAATTTTGAACGCGAGATGAAGCAATACGAGAAGCAGCAAGCAGAAATCAAAAAGATGGAAGAATTCGTCCAAAAGAATATTGCCCGTGCCACAACGACAAAACGGGCACAAAGCAGACGCAAGCAGCTTGAAAAAATGGAACGGATCGACCGCCCGCTGCATGATGCATCGTCTGCAAGACTCTCATTCGATATCGATCGACGCAGTGGAAATGATGTATTGAAAGTGAGCGACTTGTCCTATCAATATCCTGCGAGCACTACCCCAGTCTTTGAGCATGTCAGCTTCCATATGAATCGTCAGGACCGCATCGCCCTTACTGGTCCAAACGGAACCGGAAAAACAACATTGCTTAAGACGATCATCGGAAAGCTGCCAGCCAATTCTGGACAAGTAGAGCTGGGTACTGGCGTCAGCATCGGTTATTACGACCAGGAGCAAACGGAACTGCACTCCTCAAAAAGCGTTCTTGCCGAACTTTGGGATGATTATCCGCTAATGGATGAGAAAGATATCCGAACGATCCTCGGTAATTTCCTGTTCACTGGTGATGACGTACTGAAGGTAGTCAACACATTGAGCGGCGGCGAAAAGGCTCGACTTGCGCTAGCGAAGCTAATGATGCAAAAATCGAACCTCTTGATCATGGATGAGCCTACCAACCATTTGGATTTAGATAGCAAGGAAGTATTGGAGAGTGCATTGGCCGACTACCCGGGCACGATCCTATTTGTCTCTCATGACCGTTACTTCATGAATAAGGTTGCCACACAGGTGCTTGAAATGGCTGATAAACAAATTAAATCCTATTTGGGGAACTATGATTATTTTCTGGAGAAGAAACAGGAGCAGCAGGAAATTGCAGAATTGGAGGCTCTTGCTGCAGAAACGAAACAGAAAGCTGTCAGACAGGAGAATAAATCCACTTATCATCAAGATAAGGTACTGAAGCGAGAAATCCGAAAACGGGAAAGACGCATTGCCGAACTGGAAGAGAAGATCGCCGAGCTGGAGACAGAAATCGAAAGCAATGAAACATTGCTCACAGATCCGGATATCTTTCAGGATTATCAGAAAGCACAGGAGATAACCGAGAAGAATGAGCAGCTGCAGGCAACATTACTGGAAGTGATGGAAGAATGGGAAACACTCAGTGAAGAACAGGAAAGTTATACACAGGACTGAATGGGGTTACATTGTTGATATAATGGGATATGCACAATTTTATGCACATTATCCACAATATTCACATCGATTTCGGTCTGATTTATCCACTTCTATACCAGGTACTAATAGCGGGTTTTAAGAAGTTATACACAATCAACTACTTATATTGTGAATAAAAAAGCATCGTTTTCAACCAAGAAAACGATGCTTTTTATTATAACGGCATAGAAGCCCGTGCATTCATTGACATATCGGCAAATTTCTCTTGCTGATAAAGGATGGAAGCAGCAGCACCAATCATTGCTGCATTATCTGTACATAAAGCCAACGGCGGAATAAGCAGATCTGCCTGCTTGTCCGCAAATGCTTCTTCAAGTGAGGCACGCAGTCCTCTATTTGCAGCAACACCACCGGCAACGATGATTTGCTTCGCACCGAATTCTTCTGCCGCACGAATTGTTTTGCCTACCAGCACATCCACGACGCTTGCTTGGAAGCTCGCCGCTACATCGGCCGGCGGCAGCGTTTCTCCTTTTTGCTTGGCATTATGCAGCGTATTGATCACTGCTGATTTCAAACCCGAAAAACTGAAGTCGTAGCTCCCGGGCTCCAGCCATGCTCTAGGGAAATCAATCGACTGTTCACCTTCAGCGGCCAGCTTATCAATCCGTGGACCACCGGGATAAGGAAGCTGCAATGTCCTGGCTACTTTGTCGTATGCCTCTCCAGCTGCATCATCCCGTGTTTCTCCGATAACCTCGAAACTACCGTGCTCTCTCATGAGGACAAGCTCTGTATGACCGCCGGAAACGACTAAAGCAAGCAAAGGAAATGCAAACTCCTGCTCCAGGCGATTGGCATAAATGTGACCAGCAATGTGATGAACACCGATCAAAGGCTTACCAAGGGAAAAAGCCAGCGCTTTGGCAGCATTCACCCCGACAAGCAATGCACCGATAAGACCAGGTCCCTGTGTCACAGCAATAGCGTCCAAATCCTCTTTTTGAATGCCAGCTTGCTGAATTGCCTCTTCTATGACGAGCGTAATCTGTTCCACATGATGCCTGGATGCTATTTCCGGTACTACACCGCCAAAACGCTTATGACTTTCGATCTGGGAAGCAACAACATTGGATCTGATCACCCGGCCTCCTTCAATAACGGCAGCTGCTGTTTCGTCACAGCTTGTTTCAATTGCTAAGATAAGTTCTGATGTTTTCATAAATTCACCCACATTACAATCGCATCTTCTTGATTGTCTGTATAATAGTTTTTCCGTATACCACCCGGCACCAACCCGAATTTTCGATATAAATGCTGTGCTGTGAGATTGGACACACGTACTTCAAGAGATAAACGGTAAGCACCTGCAAAGATTGCCTGTTCCACGACATGCGCAAATAGCTTCTCACCCAGTTTTTGTCCCCTGTATTCTGGCAGAATGGCGATGTTCGTTATCTGTGCCTCATCGATGACAAGCCACATTCCGCAATAACCTGCAATCACACCATCGCTTTCGATGACAAAATAGTTTGCAAAGGTATTCTCCGTGATTTCACGTTCAAAAATATCAATGGACCATGGTACAGTAAATGATGCGGTCTCGATTGCATAAACAGCCGACACATCGGCTAATCGCATCGGACGGACTTTTACTTGCGCACTCACTTGTGCTGCTCCTGCTGCTTCAGCCAATTTGATTCCGCCTCCGTCATACGAACATAGTTCGGTACGATTTGATGTATATCATCCGTTTTCCTCACAGCACCGATTTGGGCTAGTACGGAAGGACGCGCATAATGCACAGCTCCTTCCGGAATAACTGCTTGCTCACCTAGCATTTCGGTGATCATACTGCGGTACATCTCGATATCCGGGCTTAGGAATAGAATTTTTTCCTCTCTTGTTCGCAGTTGTTCAAGCCAATCCGAGAAAAGAGGATTAACTGCTTCTTCCACCTGCTCGAATGATCCATTATTGCTGGCGTAAAGGGCTGTATACACCTGCCCCCTGCGCGCATCAAAGAAAGGACAGACATACCCTGAGAATAATTCTCCTTGATGAGCAAGCCCCTCAAGACTGGAAACACCAATGACCTCGATGCCAAGAGCCCATGCCATTGTCTTGGCAGTTGCCATACTTATTCTTACCCCTGTGTAGGAGCCTGGCCCCTGCCCTACAACAATCCGATCCAAATCGGCTGGTGCCGTCTTTGTTTCCTTCATCAATTGTTCGATTGCCGGCAGCAATCGAACAGAATGATCTCTGTGACCATGCATGACATGTTCACCTAAAGTTACACCATCCTTCACAATCGCTACTCCCAGCAGCTGATTGGATGTGTCCATGGCTAATATATTCATTCCATTAACTCCTCACAAAGCTTTTCATAACGTTCACCGATGGGCTTGAGCATAATCGTTCTTCCTTCTCCATCATGCTTAAGCGTAAGCTCCAAACGCTCCTTCGGCAAGTAATCTTCTATGAATTGTGCCCATTCCACAATGGAAACACCTTCACCTGAAAAATACTCTTCGAAACCAATATCTTCATCACTGTCCTCCAGCCGATATACATCCATATGATATAACGGCAGACGTCCTTCATATTCTTTAATGATGGTGAAGGTGGGACTGTTGATCGTCCGTTTCACACCTAGACCAGCACCAATCGCTTTTGTCAGTGTCGTCTTACCTGCACCAAGATCGCCTTCCATCGTAATGATATCTCCTGGCTGCAGCAGTTCAGCAAGCTGCCTACCAAACGAATTGGTTTCTTCTATTGTATGCATCGTCTTCATTAAATGGGTCATTACCATCACCTGACTCGCTTTCATTCTTTGTTCATCTATTTATCATAGCAAAGTATAACCTAAAAGCAAAAGCACCAGAAACAAAAAGGCTTTCGTGAATTTTTGGAGAATAGTTATACTATCAGCTAATAAAGGAGCATGCATATGGAAGCATTGGAGCAAATGTACAGCTATAGCTGGAATGGTGAAATAAAATCCTATCTGGATCAAGCGGATCTGCATAGATACCAACACATATGGATTGGTCGTTTCGGCGGAAGCATTGCGCACGGCGCTTATAAGAACGAGAATGCTTGCCTCATCTTTACAGGAACCGACTGGGAACTTGCAGTCATCATGGGAGCAGAGCATACAGTGGAAAGTGCTGCCTTCATCGCGGACTCACTTATCCTTAGACAGAGGAAAATCATCGAAACACTAGATGAAGATGTTTCCAGTGCAATCAAAAAAATCGACAGCTTTCTCATGAGTATGTTCAACAGTGTGCGTTTCCGTTCAACGGCAGCCAAGGTGAATGGTAATAGCTCTTGTTTGATTACCGTACGAAAAGCAGGCTACTTATATTGGCTTTCCATCGGTGAGAATGCGCTTTTTCATTTATCATCTATTTCGGATCATTCCAGCTCCATCCAGCTGAATCAACAGTCTCGCTCCAGTCGAATCGGAGCTGATAATACCTTTGATCAGAAGGTACCTGCTTATAACATGGGCATAATACCTCTGGCAATCGGAAGCAATCACATCTTATTGTCTACAATAGGGCTGCAATGCTTCCCTGTTTCTCCATATAAAAACGCATCCAGTTTGCAACGTGCTTTCAACAAGAGCGAAAGCATGCCGCATTTCGTCCAGTCATTGCTAAGTAATGCGCAAGCTGCCGGTGCAGCGGAAAGCATAACACTGATTGGCTGGGAAATACACATATAAAAAAAGCTTTAGGAGTAATCCTAAAGCTTTTGAATGATCTTATGTATGGCGGTCCGGACGGGACTCGAACCCGCGACCTCCTGCGTGACAGGCAGGCATTCTAACCAACTGAACTACCGGAC
>NZ_JBFEGH010000026.1:0-28415 GCF_047228925.1 Terribacillus jepli
GAAAGTATAAGTGCAACTAGGCCTCTGTCTGCGCCTGCGGCTCGCCACTCGGCAAGTTTTCTTTATACTTTCAAAGCATTAATTTTAAGGAAGAAAGTATAAGTGCAACTAAGCCTCTGACTTCGCCTGCGGCTTGTCATCGACAAGTTTTCTTTATTTCGCTTTAAAATGAGCAACGGCACTATAATACCGCCGGCCGTTTTCATCTACATGCATTTGATGTGCTACATGATGCAGCTCCAGCAGGATGGCTTTATTATGCTGGATTTGTTCATTGATTTTCTTTTCCAAGACGGATAGGTCATTTGCTTCGAAGAACTCGACTTTGTCTTTTAGCATTTCCAAATCTAGCATGGCTCTCGTTCCTTTCTATCACAGCTTCCATCCTATTATATTATGCATGGGACAATTCGGGAAACTGGAATACAGCAGGAAGCAGTTCTGGTTTGTTCACAAACAAGGTGTCCCGTTCTGTATGCTTGTGGGAGATAGGCTCAAGATCCGGGAATGTCGGCGTGAAATGGAATATGACTTCCGTGATGCCTGCTTGGGCGACATAATCTGCAATTTGCTGCCAGAGGAGCCGGGATTGACTGATCACTTCATATAAATGGATTGTCTGCCCAATTCTTTTATAAAGCAGCAGGGCGGCTGGCTCCAAAAGCTCGATGATTTCGATTTCCGGATCATATAAGGTATGGAAGCCGAGAATATGCTGAGCATCCGATATGTCGAGGATCTCCGACTGCGGATGACGTTTGCCATAGCGATCAAGCAGCACGAGCATGTCTTGCGGATTGGCTGCCGGCTGAAGCTTGCGATAATCCGGGACAGGACGCAGCTCGGAAGACACCGGAATGGAAAACAAATGTTCTTCGACAGCGGTGAAGCCGAGCTTCTCGTAAAAGCCTTCCACTCCCGGGCGGGAAAACAAGTAAATCAAATCGGTCTCTTCTTCATACTGCCGGACGACACGCTGCAGCAGTTGTGTAGCCAGTCCTTGCTTCTGGTAGCTTGGATCTGTCATGACAGTCCCGATTTGGATTGCGTTCATTTTTTGCTGATGTATATGTGCTGTGAGCGCGCTTACAGAAACATTCGCGACAATTTGTGTATCGTCTGCGAAGGCATGTGTGTGATAGCGGTCGTTCCACAAGCCGCTTTTATATAATAATTCAAAATCGAAGCCAAAAGTTTTTCTGGCAAGTTTATTAAAACTTTTACGTAAATTCTGTTCATGTGCAAATGCAGTTACTGCTTGCAGAGCAGTCATCATGCATCCCCCATTTCTGACAAACTCATCTGTTTTTTAAAATTGATAATATTTCTATTTTATAATAATTCTCGCATTTGTACAGTACCGGCTACTATTGACGCAGGAGGAGAAAACTTCCATAGTAGAATAATAGAAAGGAATGAGGTGATATCGATGCGATATGGAGCTATTGAAGCTGGCGGTACAAAATTTGTTTGTGCTGTCGGAGATGAACATGGGAATGTGGAGGAGCGAGTGTCCTTTTCGACAACCAAACCGGAAGAAACCATCCAGCAGGTGCTCGACTTCTTCCGTGATAAACAAATCGAAGCACTGGGTGTCGGTGCATTCGGTCCGGTCGATGTGAAAGAGGATAGTCCCACTTACGGAACGATCGGCAACACACCGAAGCTGCAGTGGAAAGATTACCCGCTGCTGGCTGAGCTCAAAAACAGGCTGGGCGTACCGGTCAAGCTGGATACCGATGTGAATGCAGCTGCTTTAGGGGAGTATATGCACGGAGCAGCAAAACATGCTGATAGCTGTCTGTATATTACAGTAGGAACTGGCATCGGAGCAGGAGCCATCGTGAATGGCGAAACATTGCAGGGCTTCTCGCATCCGGAAATGGGACATATGCTGATACGGCGGAACACGCGTGATGCCTACCCAGGGAAATGCCCGTATCATCGCGATTGTTTGGAAGGCCTTGCTGCTGGACCTGCAATCGAAGCCCGCTGGGGAGAGAAAGCACAGAAACTGTATCACCAAGAGGAAGTCTGGCAGATGGAAGCCTTTTATTTAGCCCAGGCAATCATGAACTACACGTTGGTGCTCAGCCCGGAGAAAATCATCATGGGCGGCGGCGTCATGAAGAAGGACGGCCTGCATGAGATGGTCCACCAGGAGTTGGAGCAGCTCATGCAGCGTTATGTCCCGCTTCCGGATCAGTATCTCGTACCGCCCGGGCTACAGGACAATGCCGGTATCGTCGGGGCACTCATGCTAGCCAAAGATGCTCGATAAAAACGGGAGGCGTTATCATGAAGTACTTTGCAGCTTTTCTTAAAATGGAAAAACCTGAGCTGAACCAGCAATATCGCCAAGCCCATCTGGATTTTCTGGCCGACTTGGATGAAAAAGGGTATATTTTCGCCAGAGGTCCATTCACTGATGGTGCTGGCGGTCTGGTTATCTACCAAGCGGAAGACGAGACTAAAGCGAAGCAAGTTGCGGAGCAGGATCCGTACTTGATCAACGGGGTGCGCAGCTTGGAGCTGCATGAATGGAAGAAGGTCTAAACTTTACCATTTCTGCAAGTTAAAGCATGCTATAATTTAATTGATAATATAGGAGAATCGAGGGATAAGCTATGAAAGTATTAGTTACTGGCGGTGCTGGCTATATCGGCTCCCATGCGGTGGCCACACTCCTTGAAAAAGGGCACGAGGCTGTGATTATCGATAATGTGCTGACAGGTCACTTGCCAGCGGTCAACAAGGATGCGGTCTTCTACGAGGGTGACCTGCGCGATGCAGCATTATTGGATGATGTATTTGCAAAAGAAAGGGTCGATGCAGTGGTCCACTTCGCAGCAAGTTCCCTTGTCGGGGAATCTGTCGAGGATCCGTTGAAGTACTTCGGCAATAACGTTTATGGGATGCAGGTGCTGCTGGAGACGATGCGCAAGCATGATGTCAAAAAAATCGTCTTTTCTTCCACGGCTGCTACATACGGAGATACCAATGTCGTCCCATTGACAGAGGATTTGGATACGAATCCAGAAAGTCCGTATGGCGAATCCAAACTGATGATGGAAAAAATGATGAAATGGTGCGACGGAGCATACGGAATCAAGTTCGTTTCCTTACGCTACTTCAATGTCGGCGGAGCGCATCCGGATGGTCACATCGGCGAAGATCATCGCCCGGAAACACATCTGATTCCGATCATCCTGCAAACAGCACTCGGACAGCGGGAACATATCAGCATCTTCGGTGACGACTATCCGACAGAAGATGGAACATGCATTCGCGACTACATTCACGTTCTTGACTTGATTGATGCCCATCTGCTGGCATTGGAGTACTTGGACAATGGCGGTGAGAGTGATATCTTTAACCTCGGCTCCAGCCAAGGCTTCTCTGTCAAAGAGATGATCGACGTAGCCCGTAATGTTACCGGCAAAGAAATCCCGGCCAAAGTCGGTCCACGCCGCGCTGGTGACCCGGCAGTCCTGATCGCAAGCTCTGCGAAGGCGAAGGAAGTACTCGGCTGGAATCCAACACGCACCGATATGAAAGACATCATCGGTGATGCATGGAGATGGCATCAAAACCGTCCGAATGGTTATGATGCATAAGGTATGCCCCTCCTAATTAGGAGGGGTATTTTCTTTTGCATAAACAAGCACTTTCTTGTTATGGCGTTCAATCGTTTTCCATACCTGCATACCTAGCTTCTCTGCCACCTTGCAAGAGGCGATATTATCAGGATATATCAGAGCGATGATCCGTTTGTTATCCAGTGCAGGAGCTATATCCCTGAACGCCGAAGCAGCCTCGGTAGCAAACCCCCTCCCCCAATAGTCCGGAGCGATCCAGTAGCCGATTTCCAGTTCCATCACACCGTCAACCTCTTGTGGAACCAATCCAGCATGTCCGATTGGCTTTCCTGTTTCTTTCTCGATCAAAACCTGCAGACCGAGCCGTTGATCTCCGCTTATATGGGACAAATTCCAATTAAAAAACAAGCGTGCGCCTTCCTTGGTCCTTGGTTTTCCGTTCCCGATATAACGCACGACCCGAGGGTCGCTGACCAAGCTCTCAAGGAAAGGCAAATCCTCTGTCATATAAGGTCGGATGAGCAGCCGTTTTGTTTCATGCATGTTGTTGCCTCCTTTTTTAGCATCAGAATGCTTAGAAGTAGCTGATTCAGGTAATAAGTAATCCATATAGTGGTATTATTACTATAGCAGGTCATACATAGATAAAGGAGTGGGTAAAGTGGCAGAAGCGAAATTATTTCTCGATGCGAAGCAGAGCTTAGCCGAAGGTCCTTTTTGGCGGGGAGAGACGGAGGAACTGTATTGGGTGGATATCAATGGACAGTCAATCCATATATACAATACAAAGACGAACGAGAAGCGGGAAATACCAGTCGATCAAAAAATCGGGGCAGCCATCCTGAAAAAAGATGGTGGAATGATCCTGGCATTGGAAAATGGCATTTACGAAACAGACAGCGAACTGAAAGCAAAAGTGCTGCTGCATAGTCCGGAAACCGACAGACCGTCCAATCGCTTCAATGATGGCAAGGCCGATCCATACGGCAGGATCTGGGCAGGAACGATGCCAGCGAAAGGCAGCGACTATAAAGGAGCTTTTTACCGGATGGAGTTGGATCAGACGCTGACACGTGTCATTGATGGAATCGGCAACTCCAATGGTCTTGCCTGGAGTCCGGATCACAAGTATTTTTATTACATCGATACACCGACGGGCGAGGTACAATGTTTCGATTACGATGGTGAAACAGGGGAAATCAGCAATCCGCGGATAGCGGTCTCATTCAAGGACGGAAAACCCGACGGCATGACAATCGACGAAGAAGGCAAACTATGGATCGCCCATTACGGCGGATCCAAGGTCTCGCGCTGGAACCCAGCAACAGGCGAGCGGCTATTGGACGTCCATCTGCCGGTCAGCCAAGTGACAAGCTGCACTTTCGGCGGTCCAGAACGGAAGACATTGTACATCACGACAGCAAGACAGAACCTGACCGAAGAGGATTTGGAAAAGCAACCTCTTGCTGGCGGGATATTCGTATATGAAACCGATGTTGTGGGAGCACCAAGCTACAGATTCGGAAAATAGCAAAAAACCGGCAGATGCCGGTTTTTTGCTTGTTAATATTAGAAGTCCGTGTAACGAATAGAGTTAGGTAGGTGCCCTTTTTCCATTGCGCTGTCAGCAAATGAATAGCCTGCAATGCTGCTAAGGATTGTAGCAAGTACTAGAAATCCAACGATTCTTTTCTTTGTCATTTTTATCACCTCCTTGAATGAAACATTACAATATTATTTTGATTTCCCAGAGCTAAGCGATAGAAGTGATTTGCTCGTTCAAAATCTTTCTTCTTAGTATAGAAACTCGCAAGTTCATCAGCGCATATTTGTGTTTCAAAAAATCTATTTTTTCCTTTGAAATATTCGACAGCGTCTGTTAAAACCTTAATATACTTCTCTTTTTCGATGTATCGAGAATAAAGTATCTTGAATTTCCAATAGTAATCTTTGTCATCTTCCTGGCTAAGATGATCCATTCCTAGTTGATAGTAGTCAATAGCAAGCTCAAAATTCCCTTCTTCAAAAGAGATGCTAGTCAGCATATACAAAGTGGAAAGATAATTCTCGAAATCAGGATAGGGTAAAACCTTCTTTAAATATCGGGTCGCAGCCCCATACAAGCGTTTACGTTCATATAATAATCCAAGATTATGATATATACTTATCTTTACCATTTCATCCATAATAACGTTTCTATCTTGCAGAGCAGAATGCAAATAATCCTCAGCTAAATCAAATTCTCCCATATCAATATAGTTCAAAGCGATTAGAATCTTAGCCCTCGTCAGCTTCTTCTCATAAGCCGGATACAGCTGATAGATATAAATCGCCTTCTCGGCATAAATAGCAGATCGATTCGTGTAATCCAGGTAATAAAGCGCGGAAGCAAACAAATCGAAGAATTCCGCTTTTTCGATGTCATCATGGATATAGCCGAGATAAGGTTCGACTTGACCGTATTCTTCGATGGCATTGTAATAGTCTTTTGTCGAATAAAGATACATGCCTTTGAACAGGTGCAGGTAATAGAGATGTTCTTCTTTGAGGTAAGGGGAAAAGCCTTCTACTTGGCTGATAAGTTTTTCAGCATCTTCATAATTTTTGCAGAGAATATGATGGCGGCTATGAATCAGAAGTGCCAGCTTGACGACGTCGTCATTCGCTTCTCCTTTAGCGAGCTGTTCGGATACTTCCGTTTTCAGCTTTTCCGCTGCTTGGACTTTTTTCAATTTGATGTTCATATACCACAAATTGAGCAGTTCCCTTAGCTCTTCTGAGTTGAATGTGACGTCAGAACGCATCAGTTACACTCCCTAGTCTGTAAGATTTTGCCTATATTAAGCATAGCATGTTTCCTGGTGGATTTTTATTGGGAAAGTAGGTCGAATTTTGCGACATTATTTAGCGTTTTATCGTAAGATGCCATGAAAGCAGGAAAGTTGTTGATAAAAAACACCTCCGAAGATGGAGGTGTCTCAAACAGCCATTTGCTCTTGCCGGCGCTGGATGAATCGCAGCCGCAGGAAGAAACCAATTGCAGCACAAGTCAAGCCGAGCGTGATGCCGACCCAAAAACCGAATGGCTCCAGTGTCGTGAAGCGGGAAAGCAAATAGCCACTCGGCAGACCGACGATCCAGTAAGAAATGAAAGCAATGATAAACGGGATGGTAACATCCTTGTAGCCACGCAGTACGCCTTGAAGGGAGGCTTGAGCTGCGTCGGAAAACTGATACATGATGGCAAACAGCATGAACTGCATGGCAAGCAGGACGACAGCGCGATCAGATGTATAGAAGTAGCTGATCTGTTCCCGGAAAATGAACAACAGCAAGCTCAAAATACCGATGATGACAAGGGCGGAACTGACCCCGAGGATGGCGTATTGTTTTGCGTGGTTCATCCGGCGAGCGCCGACTTCATAGGAGACAACGATCGTCATCCCGATCGAGATGCTGAGCGGCACCATGAACATCAATGTCGTGAAGTTCAACGCTGTCTGATGGGCAGCAATGACTGTCGTATCGAACAAAGAACCCATGAGCAGGGTGACGACACTGAAGATACTTGCTTCAAAAAACGTACTCAGCCCCATCGGCACCCCGATTTTCAATTGTTCTTTCCATGCCTGGAATGAAATCTTATACCAGCGGACGAACAAATAATGCGTGCGCATTTCCTTCAGCTTGAACGTCAGGAAAACACTGATGCCGAAGATGAACCAATATGTAAGCGCCGTTGCATAGCCAGCCCCTGCTCCGCCAAGCTTCGGAAAGCCGAAGTTCCCGAAGATGAGCAGGTAATTCAGCAGGGCATTGATAGGCAGAGCCATCAGCAAAATCACCATCGATACTCTTGTGTAGCCTTGGGCATCAAAGAAATTACGCAAAACGGCACTGGCAAACAGCGGAACAATCCCGATGGCAAGTCCGTGCAGATAATCCGTTGCAACAGTATGTACATCCGTACTCAAATCCATGATGCCAAGTACTGGCTGAAGGGCGAATGCTCCGATAACCAGCACAACCAACGAAATCAAGATTGCCAGATAAAAGCCTTGCATGACCGTCCGTCCGACGTCGCTGCGGCGGTTGTTTCCGATCAGCTGCCCGACCATCGGCGTAATGGCCAGCATGATCCCGGTCAACCCGGTATAAACGGGCATCCAAAGGCTCGAGCCGACAGCCACACCAGCCAAATCGTCCGTGCCGGCACGGCCGGACATCATGGTATCCAGCACCGTCATGGCATTGTAGCTGATCTGTGTCACGAGTATGGGCCATAATATGTGAAAGAATAAAGACGCTTTTTCGCGTATCGAATTGGTAGGATACATAAGTCCGCCTCCTGTTGTCGAAAAAAGTGAAATCACAGCAACTAGTGTAACATAACCCCTGATGTAAAGCACTTTTGCTCTGGTGCTAAAGTTTCAGAAAGCCTGTGGATAAGTCGTTTAGATTTTAGCTGTAAGGGTACATAACGAATAACAGCATCTGCCAGACAGGAAAGGAGTGGTAAGAGATGGCTTGCCCTTCATTGACGTTAAGTGTGCAGGATTTTGTCGAGCAAACCCAAAGAGGCTCGTCCATAAACGATAACTACTTTTTCGTTTTCAACCATAAGCCGATATTGGCGAAAATATATATAAAAAATCATATGATCGAAATCCCTGATCTGCACGACGTTGTGCTCGAAAAAGGGAGTGATGGCAAAAACAGTCTGTTTTTCATGCCTAAGTCATTCATTTATGAGAATCCGAAAACGAAGCGGACATTGGACGATATGCCCCGCATCATCCTGGAAGGAGAAGAATTATCCATGTCGATGGAGCAAAAAGATGAAGTCTACACCATGACGATCACAATTCGTTAGTGCAGGCTTTTTTTTATACCCAAATGTACTTCTATAAAGTAAAATAAAATAGAAAAAAATCAACCAGGAAAAAGGTACAAGAGAATGGAAATCAAAGACAAACAAAATGTATTGGCAGGCTTCACTGCAAGACTATTACGCAAGCATTTCGGAAAAGGTCCCGAGGCGGTATTCGTTTCCATTGCATATGATATCATTTGTATTTATGTACGGGACTTGCTTACGCCTGTCGAGAAAGTACTGCTGGAGAATGAGCAGCATGCTATGGTTTATGCAACACGTGATAGTCTGATGGAGAAGTGCCTGCCTGAATTGAAAGAACAAATCGAGGATGAAACTGGTCACTATTTCAAACATTTCTATTATGACTGGAATATGGAGACCAATGGCGGCGTCATCGTTGCGATCAAAGATCAGCTCAGTGATGAATCCGATTATCCAGATATGCAGAAGGTGAATGAGCTGGTTGGAACAGTCACCAAGAAAACAGAGAGGTTGCCGGACAAGGTAAAATCTGTTAAGCTGAATAATAGAACATTAGTAATCTATCGCGAGGGCATACTCGTCAATATCGAAAAAGAGATTGTCCGCAGCGGTGAGGAAGAAGTACTGCGAAAAGCCAAAGGCAATTTGGAAAAGCAGGAGCTGCGTGAGGCATTTGATAAAGAAAGTCAATTGCTGCAAGGCACTGCACAGGAAATCTTCGTTGATTGGTCGTTTGAAAAAGATCAAAGCGTGATTGTCGTCATCATCAATCCAAACAATAATTGAATTTACTTGGCTAGCATTGGCTGGGCATGGAACTAGTGATAAAGCCAAAGTAGGGACAGCGATAAGCGTCTTTACTTTGGCTTATTTTAATGGACCCAGGTCAAAGAAGGGGACCTAACTATCAGTATTGGTAAGCAAGTGGCGTCAGCTCCTGGTGAGGGGAAGGTGGCAGAAATGAAGATAGAAACGGAAAAAGATATTGTCACAAGCAGATCATGCGGCAGGAAGCTAGCAGCGGAACTGGGTTTCAATGCAGTCGAACAAGCACGCATCACTGCAGCCATCTCAGAGCTTGCCCGTAATATTTATAAGTATGCCGGAAGCGGTACAATTTGTATCTGCAGCAAACAAGATGGAAGAAGAATCGGTATCCACATTACCGCCAAGGACAACGGCCCCGGCATCTTAAACTTGCAGGAAGCCATGCTCGATGGCTATACGACTGGAGGCGGTCTGGGGCGAGGACTTCCTGGCGTCAAGCGGCTCATGGATAACTTTGATATTACATCCTCCAAAGAAGAAGGTACCTGTGTGCAGGTGGCCAAGTACCGGATCATTCAAACAACAAGTGTATTCCTGAAATAGGGATACGCTTATTTTATTGGCCAAAATATAAATCATCAACATAATATGAAACCAAATGGTCCATTCAATCGTCTATTAAGTAACAAACATAGGAGGGAACAACATGTTCCAGATTGTTTTCTATATAATAGGTGTCCTTGTAATGCTGTTCCTGGTAGCCGAGATTGCCCGCCAGCTGACAGACCTTCGCCAGCTCATCTCGCCGGAAAACAAAACAAAAAAGCCTGAGACAGAAAGTTCTGTCCCAAGCTTTGGAGATCAATAGAAACGCTTGTAGCTATCGAAATGCTTCGCGTAATAAGAATTGCTTGTGCTTGTGATGCGCACGCCATCGTTATCCGCATGGATGAACTGACCGCCGCCAAGGTAAATACCCATATGGGAGATACCGGCTTTGTACGTACCTTTGAAGAAGATCAAATCACCAGGCTGCGGTGAGCTTACATAATATGAACGGTTGAAGTAACCTTCCGCAGATGTACGGGAGATATCATACCCGGCGTTCTTGAATGCATAGTAGATGAATCCGCTGCAGTCGAATCCGCCAGGTGTAGAGCCGGCCCAAACGTATGGGTCACCTAAACGGGACTTCGCAACACTGATCAGCTTGTCCACACTCTTGGAAGTGTTTGCGGAGTCCACTTTCGTGTTATTCGCAGGCTTCGAAGAAGAAGAGGAGCCGCTGCTTGCTTTTCCATTGATCTTCAATGTCTGACCGACACGGATGACATCAGAAGATAGATTGTTCCAGCTCTTCAAGTTCGCAACAGTAACACCGTTGTTGTTGGCAATCTTCCATAGTGAATCACCGGACTTCACTTTGTAAGTGGAAGAGGAGCTGCTGCTTGAGTTGGACGAGCTGCCGGAATTGGAGGAAGAGTTATTCGAAGAAGAAGAGCCCCCCGCAGAAACCTTCAGCTTGTCACCAGGATAAATCAAGTATCCCGAGATATTATTCCATTTTTTCAAGTTGCTCAAAGATATGTTATGTTTCGCTGCAATACCACTCAACGTATCACCGGATTTAACAGTATATGTAGATGCACTGCTAGAAGAAGATGAAGATGTCTTCGTATTAGATTTAGACGAGCTGGATGAACCAGAAGTCTGTAATACTTGGTTAGGGAAAATCAAATCACTTTTCAAATTGTTGATTTTCTTCAATTCAGAAACGGAAGTGTCGTATTTGCTGGCAATCTTCCAGAGCGAGTCGCCCTTTTGTACTTTATAGGATGCAGCGTCAACTGTTGTGGCATATGAACTAGCGATAACTGCCGTGGCAGCAAGGGTAACAATCGTCTTTTTCATTCTAGTAACGTTCTCCTTTATTTTCATAATCCATAGAAATTAATCATACTATAGCATAATTTGGCACCTAGATTACCAGAATTTACGCAGTTGTAATGTAACTGTAATATTAGACGCGTATATTGTAGGGAAATGTAGAATGGATGTTATTGAGGGTTCCAAGATAGTATGTTACTATTTTTACAGATTCAGTAAGTGGATAAGGACTTTCGTACGAGTTGTGGCTTGTCGTCTAGGGTAATGTTTTAACTTTTAGACAAGGGGAAGTATAATTCGTATGAAACACACTATACGCATTCTACATATAATACATAAAGAGGTGCAGAACGTATGAAAATCAAAAAGGCCATCATTCCAGCAGCAGGTCTAGGAACACGCTTCCTGCCAGCAACGAAAGCACAGCCAAAGGAAATGCTGCCAATCGTTGACAAACCAACGATCCAATACATTGTCGAAGAAGCAGTGAAATCCGGCATCGAAGATATCATCATCGTCAGCGGTCGCGGCAAACGTGCCATCGAAGACCACTTCGACAAATCTTACGAGCTGGAAGATCAGCTGATCAAGAAAGATAAAATGAAGATGCTTGAGGAAATCCAGGACATCTCCAATCTTGCGGACATCCACTACATCCGCCAGAAAGAAGCTAAAGGCCTTGGCCATGCTATCTCCACCGCAAAGAAATTCATCGGCAACGAGCCATTCGCAGTATTGCTCGGTGATGACATCGTGAAAACAGAAGGCACACCAGCATTGAAACAATTGACTGATGCTTTCGAAAAGTATCGCGGTTCTGTTGTAGGTGTACAGCAGGTACCTGAATCTGAAGTTTCCAAATACGGGGTGGTGGCACCACAAGGTTCAACAAGCGAGCCAAACTTGATGCAGGTAAGCGACCTTGTTGAGAAGCCGAAGAAAGAAGAAGCTCCTTCCAACTACGCCATCATGGGCCGTTATGTATTGACTCCGGAAATCTTCGATATCTTGGAAACTCTTCCTGCAGGTGCAGGTGGCGAAATTCAATTGACAGATGCAATTAAGGAATTGAACAAGAAACAAGCTGTTTATGCTTGTGAGTTCAGTGGAGATCGTTATGATGTTGGGGATAAATTCGGATTTATTAAAGCGACAATTGAGTTTGCTTTGGATCGTCCGGATCTTAAAGATCAGCTGCAGGAATATCTAAATAACTCTGTAGTGCCTGAAACAAAATAACAATCGAAGAAACGAGCCTAGTATCTTAGGCTCGTTTTTTTATTTATTTTTTTGTAATAACATCCCCTTACTGGGAAATATGTGGTATACTCTTCTATGTTTTTGAAGTAAAACCATTAAAATGGAACTATATATTATACGGGTAAAGATACAAAAATCAACACTAATTTGTAACGCTTACATTTTTTCGACAAAATCAGTCATTGCATGACTTCGGAAACCCGATATAATAAAAAAGAACTTATTTTATTTCAAAAAGTTAGCATTTTTTCTTTGTCTTTGTACTTATCATTTTAGCATTACTCATCGGAGGGACATGAATGGAAGAGACAATCTCTTTAAAGGAAATTTTTTCAGTGTTAAAGAAACGAATTTTAATGATTCTATCATTGACTATTGCTTTTGCGGCAATTGCGTTGTTAGTTAGTTATTTTTTGATAACCCCTACATATAAGGCTAGTGCATCGATAGTCGTTAATCAGGAGGAGAATGTAGATGTCTCTGCTTTGAATACGGCTATTCAGTCTAATATCAGCTTAATTAATACATACAAAATTGTTATGACCAGCCCAGTTATCTTAGATGAAGTAGCAAAAGAAATGAACTTATCCCTATCCTCTAGTGAACTAGCAGAAAAGTTAGAAGTTACTTCAGAGGCAGATACGCAAATAATTACAGTAACAGCGACAGATACAAGTCAAGCTAAAGCAGCTGAGCTTGCAAATACTACAGTGAACATTTTCCAAAATGAGATTCCAGAATTAATGAATCTAGAAAACGTTAAGCCTTTGTCTTTAGCGGAGACAACAGAAAATCCATCTCCAGCCAGTCCAAACGTAGCTTTAAATACAGCAATTGCACTTGTATTAGGGGCATTAATTGGAATTGGTTTGGCATTTCTACTGGAATATCTGGATAATACGGTTAAAACAGAAGCTGATATTGAAAAGCGTATTGGTGTACCTGTTATTGGTGTTATAAGCCACATGACAGAAGAAGATATGCAGTCTAATAGACAATATGTACCTAATACAGAAAGACGACAAGTTAGGAGAGATTACAGTGGCCAAAAGAAAAAAACAGTTTAAGACAAATGTCCGTTCTCTCATAACCAAATTTAATCCGAAATCACCGATATCAGAGCAGTATCGTACAATTAGGACGAATATTGAATTTGCTTCTGTGGATCAAGATATAAATACTTTGTTAGTGACTTCCTCTGGTCCATCAGAAGGAAAATCCTCTACAACAGCGAATCTTAGTGTTGTTTTCGCGCAGCAAGGAAAAAAAGTTCTTTTAATTGATGGAGATTTAAGAAAACCGACTGTTCATTATACATTCAAACTTGATAATCGTATTGGATTGAGCACCGTGCTGGTAGGTGAGAAGTCATTAGAAGAAACAGTAAAAGAAACGGACGTTCCTAATCTAGACATTCTAACTTGCGGTCCGATCCCTCCAAATCCATCCGAACTGCTAGGAACAAAGGCCATGCTGAACATGCTTGAAGTTGCTCGAGTAACATATGATATTATTATCTTTGATACACCACCAGTATTAGCTGTTACAGATGCACAAATTTTAGCAAATATATGTGATGGCTCGATTATTGTAGTAAGAAGTGAACAGACTGAATATGAATCTATTCAGAAGGCAAAGGAACTTTTAGAACCAGCTCATGCAAAGTTTCTTGGTATTGTATTAAATGATGTGCCACAAAAAAAATCAAACACATATTACTATTACGGAAGTTAACTTTCTTTAAATATATCCTCGATACTCGAGGATATATTTTCGGAGCTTTACTAGGAAAAAGGTCATTGTTATTTCCTGTTTCGTGGTAATCGAAAGGAGAAGATAGTATGATAGATATTCATTGTCATATACTTCCTGGAGTAGATGATGGGGCTAGAACAATGGAAGATAGTATTGCAATGGCAAGGTCAGCAATAGCACAAGGGATTCATACTATTGTAGCTACGCCACATCATCGGAATAACCAATTTGATAATTATCGAGTAGATATCATGTCACGAGTGGATGAACTTAATCGTAAGTTGCGAGAAGAGAATATACAAATTGATATCCTTCCTGGGCAAGAAATAAGAATCTATGGTGATTTAATTGATGGGGTGATAACTGAGGAGATACTGCCTGTCAATTCTAATACCCCTTACATACTCGTCGAACTACCAACTTCAACTGTTCCAAAGTATACGAATAAATTGCTTAACAATCTACAAGTAGAAGGTTTTACACCGGTAATTGTCCATCCAGAAAGAAATAGTGAGTTGCTGACTAAACCAGACAAACTATATGAATTAGTGAAAAGTGGAGTACTTACTCAAGTAACAGCTGCAAGTTTACTTGGGAAATTCGGTAAGAAAATAAGAAATTTTAGCCACGAAATTGTACAATCTAATTTGACACATCTAATCGCTTCTGATGCACATAATGTAGGTAGTCGAGGCTTTTTGATGCAGGAAGCAATAGAAGAATTAGAGGAATTGTATGGAACTAATCTTATTTACACATATCATGAGAATGCTGAAAAACTAATTGCCGGGGAAACAATAATTGGTGATATTCCAGAAAAGATAGTGCGAAAAAAATTCTTTGGAATTTTTTGATGTAAAGGAGGTTAACAAATGGCAGATTCGAAGCAACAGGTGTTAAAAACTACTGATACAAATACGGTTAAGGAACAAGAAGAAAAGATATTATATCTCTTTACTAAAAGATTTATGGATATTTCATTATCTTTAATTGGTGTTGTGTTACTTCTACCAGTATTTATGATCATTGCAATCCTTATAAAGATTGAAGATAGCAAAGGAACAATTTTATTTAAACAAATTAGGATTGGACAAGATGGAAAGAAATTCTACATGTATAAATTCCGTTCTATGGTATCGAATGCAGAGTTTATGTTAGAAGACCTATTAGATAAAAATGAAGCAAGTGGTCCACTTTTTAAAATGAAAGAAGATCCGCGAATAACCAGGATTGGTAAATTTATCAGAAAAACTAGTATCGATGAATTACCTCAACTACTAAATGTTATTAGAGGAGATATGAGTTTGGTAGGGCCGCGTCCAGCATTGGAAAGGGAAGTAAAACAATATAACTCTCATCATTTGAAAAGATTAAAGGTAAAACCAGGTTTGACTTGTTTTTGGCAAGTTAGTGGTAGAAGTAACATTGGATTTGAAGAACAAGTACAGTTAGATCTCAAGTATATTAATAATAGAAGTATCATGTTAGATATTAAATTGATATTTCAAACTGTTTTTGTCTTATTTGGTTCTAAAAATGCATATTAAAGAGGAGACTTAAGTGAAAAAAAAAATTTACATAAATGGAAGATTTCTTACCCAAAAGACTACTGGCGTCCAAAGGGTAGCAATTGAAACAATTAAACAATTGGATAGAATATTAGAGGATAAGGGATATAAAGTAATGTTACTAATTCCCAAAGAAAGCATAATTAATCTCAATCTAAATAATATTATTATTAAGCAGATTGGTAGAAATAAGGGTCATATCTGGGAACAAATAGATTTACCCCTATATGTAAAAAAAGAACTTTTGATAAACTTTTGTAATACTGCACCAGTATTCAAAAAGAATCAAATTGTTTATATACACGATATGGCAATATACGATGTACCAGATGGTTTTTCTAAAGAATTTGTACTTTCTTATAAACTAATTTTTAATAAAATAACTAGAAAATCCAAAAAGATTATTACAGTTTCAAATTTCTCTAAAGATAGAATTATCCATTACTTCCCACACGCTAAAGATAAAATATCTGTATCTTATTTAGGGGTCAACCATTTTAATATTGATAAAGACGACCATAAGGACAAGAAAATTCTTGAAAACTTTGATCTAAGAGAGAAAAATTATTTTCTTGCAGTGAGTAGTGCAAATCCTAATAAGAATTTTTCAATTATTTCCAGTTTACTAGATAAAAGCTTAAAAAAACGAGACGGAGAATTTGTAATTGTAGGTTCCACAAACTCATCTGTTTTTAAAAATGAGAATATGGAACGGAAAAGAATAAAACAATTAGGCTATGTTAGTGATGATGAGCTTCATACATTATACAGAAATGCAAAGTTATTTATCTTTCCATCTAAGTATGAAGGATTTGGATTACCTCCTATTGAAGCAATGAGGTTTGGATGTCAGGTTATAGCTAACAAGAGTGCATCTATACCGGAAATATTAGAAGATAAAGTCATATATTTTGATGGTAATGATGTTAATTCACTTGAACAAGCTATCGATGTTTCTAATGAAGGAATGCCTGCTAGTAGTAGTGAATTAACAAGCTTTGTAAATGGAAAGTATAATTGGGAAAGAACCGCTTTACATTTACTAGAAAAAATAGAAGAGATGCAGGAGATGTAAAATGAAGGTTGCTATTGTACATGATTGGCTAGTTACTTATGCCGGAGCAGAAAAAGTATTAACTGAAATCATCAGATTGTATCCAAAAGCAGACTTATTTTCTCTCGTTGACCACTTCAACGAAGAAGACAGGAAGAAGATTTTCGGGAAAAAAGCTAAAACAACTTTCATTCAGAAATTACCGTTTTCAAAGTCTAAATACAGAAACTATCTATCTCTAATGCCACTTGCAATTGAACAATTAGACCTATCAGAATATGACATAATTATTTCAAGTTCTCATGCTGTGGCTAAAGGAATTATTACAGGGCCTGATCAACTTCATATATCTTACGTACATAGTCCTATTAGATACGCTTGGGATTTACAACATCAATATTTAAAGGAAGCTAATCTGGATAAAGGTTTTAAGAGTATTATTGTTAGAAGGATGTTAAAAAAAATAAGAGATTGGGATTATAGAACATCAAATGGTGTAGATTATTTCTTGTCAAATTCAGACTTTATAGGAAAGAGAATTTGGAAAGTATACAGAAGGGAAAGTAAAACAATTTACCCTCCAGTTGAGATTAATAGTTTCGATAATGATACTTCTGTTGAACGTGAAGACTTTTATCTCACTGCTTCTAGAATGGTCCCTTATAAGAAAATAGATTTAATAGTGGAGGCATTTAGTAAAATGCCAGAAAAGAAATTAGTAGTTATAGGTACAGGACCTGATTTTAAAAAGATTCAAGAAAAGGCTGGATCAAATATTACTTTATTAGGTTACCAATCCTTTGATGTATTAAAAGAACACATGCAAAAAGCTAAAGCGTTTGTATTCGCTGCTGAAGAGGATTTTGGTATAACTCCTGTAGAGGCACAAGCATGTGGTACGCCAGTTATTGCATACGGTAAAGGTGGTTTACTCGAGACAGTAAATGGCATAGATGCTGACAATCCGACAGGTGTTTTCTTCAAAAGGCAGACCGTAGAGGATATCCAAGAAGCTTTACACATCTTTGAAGAGAAATATTCAATGATTTCATCTTCAAATTGTAGGGTTAATGCAGAGAGATTTTCACCAGATAACTTTAGAGAAAAATTAGCAAACTACATTAATTCTAAAGCAGATGAAAAGTGGAGAGTTTCTAAATCTGGAGGATATAAAATATGAAAGTGAGTTTTGTACTCAATTGTATTAATAAATTGGGTGGAACTGAAAAGGCGACAATTGATTTAGCTAACTTACTAGCCAAAAATAATTATAAAGTGCATATAATAAGTTTGTACAAGGAAATAAATTCTGAACAAAACTCTTATAACCTTCATGAAAAAATTAAGGTTAGTTTTGTTTTTCCTAACACTATTTATTTAAAAAAGCCTTTAATCTACTATAGATTAAAAGACACTTTTAGTAAAAAACAAGTTGAGAAGATAATTAGATTATCAGAACCAAATTATGTATTATATACAGATATTAAACAGATTCCATTTTATAAGAGCACATATCAAAAGTATTTAATGGTTCATAATAGTTATGAGTTTTATAGAACCGGTTTAGTGACAAAGAAATTATTAGATAAAAACCATAAAGAAATTGATAATATAATCTTCCTGTCTGGTGAAGATTTAAAAAAATATGAGAAAGAATTTAATTACCCAGGTAATGCGGATTTTGTTTACAATGTAAGTAATATCGTTCCAACGGTTAGAACAAATCACAAAAATCGAACTATAACTTTTTTAGGAAGAATAGATAATAATCAAAAACAACTTGAGCATGCGCTAAATGTAGTGAAAAAGCTGGCAAATGAAAATAAATATAATGATTGGATCTTTAATATTTATGGTAGTGGACCAGATGAGACTAGTGTGAAAAAATTTATTGAGGATAATAACCTTAGTGATAGAATAAAGCTTAAAGGAACAACATCAGACGTTGAAGGAGTTTTGTCGACAACGGACATAATGATTCTCACATCAAAATATGAAGGTTTGCCAATGGCTTTAATAGAGGCTGCCTCCAGTGGCGTACCTATTGTTAGCTACGAGTGTTCTGATGGTATAAAAGAAATTGTGAAAGATAACTATAATGGTTACTTGGTCGAAAGAAATAATGAAGAAGATCTATTTAATAAGCTAACTGATTTAATAGGAGATTTAGAGAAAAGACAAACTATGGGTAATAATGCCATAAATCATGTTAAAGAAAAATTTTCTGAGGATAGTATATTACAGAAGTGGATTAAAATCTTTAAGTGAAGAGGTAGACTGATAAGTGGGAAATTTGAATGCTATTAAAGTAAAAACTTTATATTTCGTATTGTTTTCTATTATTTATTGGGCAGCAATATACATGCTATATAACTCTAATCAAGACATAATAGTTAAATTAAAAGTATTTTCTGTAGTTTTATTAATTATGAATATACTGATAATAATAATGGCCTATAGAATTCCGGTTATGCTAATTATATCTCTATTCATGTTAAATTATAGCTACGTATTAACCATACCAGCATACTATTATCCCACAAAAATATCAGGAATACCTTTTTATAATAATAACACTCTTTTACTAGAAGTAATTTTACAATGTACCATCGGTATGTTCTTCATAATATGGTTTCTATTTACTAATAGTAAAGAACTATACTCAAATAGATTTTTACAAGACAAAATTGATAAATTTAGTGCAAATAAAAATGATGGTTTTGTAATGTTTGTATCATTGCTTGGGTTTCTAGTGTTGTTTATTTTGAATAATTCCGGTAAGCAAACTAATCTTCCTTTATCTTTAACTTTTGAATATATCTTTATCTTTGTGATTATTTATAAAATATATTCAAAGGATAATTTAATTAATAAAATTATTGTACATACTATGTTAATTGGTATAGGGATAAAAACGTTAATGACATCTGGAAGAATAGAAGTAGTAGAAGCTTTGGTTCTTTTATTTATCTTCTATTATGAAAAAAGAGTACGTTCATTTCTTATAATTATAGGGTCAATATTATTAAATATTTTGCTGGAGTTTATCTCAATTTTTAGAACTGGTGGAGATGTAAGTTGGTCTACTAGTAAATTTTTCTTTGATAGATCAAATCCTCCCACTTTAATCTTGGGCAATGAAGGTGATGTAACTCAATCTTCTATGGCAATGATAGGCGTTATAAAGGACTTAATTGTAGATAGTAGTATTCGATTTAATTCATTTACTGACATGTTAATTAGTCAGTTTATTCCGTTAGGAGGAATTGAGTCTTTTAATCCGAATGTTGCAAGATATATACAAGAAATCACAGTAACTCTGGGTGGAGGATTTATATACTCCCAATGGTACTTTTGGCTAGGAATAAGTGGAGTTATAATTTGTTGTATATTAATTAACTATATTATCAAAATCGCATATTTAAGTAGAAATGTCACTTCTCTTACTATTATGGCTATATATTCACTGGCTTTATTTGTAAGGTGGTACGCTTATTTCTTCGATTTTCTCATTAAGATTCCTCTAATATTATTTGTTTTATTGTTTCTGATAGGAATTATTACAAGTAGGAGATCAATTCTTCCTAGTAGAGCGTTAAGTTCTAGGTATTAAAAGGATGTGACATTACATGATTCTTTTGAAAATCGTCAAGAGAATTAAATCTCAAATGATTAAATTTTCTTATAAGTTGATATTTGGAAAAAAAATTAAATTTAAAGGTAAATTTATTGTAGGGAAAAATTTTGTGATAGATATTTTAGAGAATAATGCTGATATTAGATTTGAAGGTAATTTTGTATGTAGAAACAACATTTATCTAGCTTCTCAAAATGGAAGCATTCAAATTGGTAGAAATGTTTTTTTCAATAATGGAGTTTCGATAAGTTCACTAAATCGTGTAATTATTGGTGATAATACATCATTTGGTGAAAATGTTAAGATATATGATCAAGACCATATCTTTAACACATCTACCAATACTAATGTGAGTGGGTTTAAGACTCTCCCTGTTTCTATTGGATCTAATGTATGGATAGGATCTAATGTAGTTATTTTAAAGGGTGTGAGCATTGGGAATGGTGCTGTTATTGCAGCGGGATCAGTAGTTAGTAAGGATGTACCGGGAGATAGTTTGTATTTGGAAAAGAGGCAAGCTGTTATTAAGGATATTGAAAGGGAATAGTAAAGAGGTGAGATTATTGCAAGAAGGCGTATCAGTTATTATGACCTTTTATAATGAAGAATTGAATTGGATAAAGGAGAGTATTAGCTCCATACTGAATCAAACACACAGTAATTTGGAGCTTATAATTGTTTGTGACAATCCAGACAATGAAGACTTATTTAACAAGGTAAAAGGATATGTAGATAAAGAAAATAGAGTTAAAGTATTTAGGAATGAAGAAAATATAGGGCTTGCTAAAAGTTTAAATTTTGCTATTGATAATGCTAAGTTTAATTACATAGCAAGAATGGATGCTGATGATATTGCAATTGAAAACAGAATATCTTTTCAGTTAAGTGAATTGAAAAGGTTAAACGCTGATATAGTTGGCTCAAACTGTATACTTATCAATGAAGAAGGTAAAGAAATTGGAGTCACTAATTATCCTATAAGTCCAAAAATAATAACAAGGCTACTTCCCTTTATAAACTGCTTAGCACATCCAACTTGGTTTGCAAAAAAATCACTGTTTACAGAAGTTGGAGGATATTTTGATTACAAGTGTGCGCAAGATTATGACTTTTTATTAAGAGCAAATAATATAAAAGCACGCATTTTAAATACCGATAAGAACTTACTAAAATATCGAGTAAGATCAAATAGTATTGGAAACTCAAAGACACTTAATCAATTTATGACTGCTAATCACATAAGAATGTCAAATAAAAATATTAATTACGATTCAAGATCTATTAAAAATTTTAATTTTTCGAAGGAGAGTAATTTGTCCTTTTTAAAAGTCATTGAATCACCGAAGGGTTATGCGAAAGTCAAAAAAATGCTTATGGAGTTTTCTATCCCTTTTCGGCATAAGTACGGGTTAAAGTATGTAATTAATTTATATCAGACCAGGATGGTTAAGCTAATTCTTTCGAGGCAAGAAAATGAAAAAAAGTAGTTTATCAAATATTATTAGTTTTATTAGTGGCCCCATTATTTCCGCAGCTATAGGACTTTTAATAATCCCCATTACAACCAATTTGTTATCTGTGGAGGATTTTGGTAAATTAAATCTATTTCTCATATCTCAAACATTTATTTTTATGTTTATATATCTTGCTATGGATCATTCGTTTATTCGATTTTATAACATTGCAAATAAACAGTCACTACTAGCAAATATACTTGTTTTACCGATTATTGTAACTGTAATTCTTTATATTATAGCATTATTTCAATTGAAAAATATTTCATTGTTCCTATTTGATACAAAAGAAAGTTATTTAGTAATTTTATTACTTTTAGCAATTCCTTTTGGAATACTGGAGCGATTTTCTCAATTAATTATTAGATTAGAAGATAAAGGATCATTATATGCATTTTTAATCATATTTTCTAAGTTAATCGTGCTTATCTTAATAGTCGTCACCTCTGTCATTATGAATTTGAATTATAGTATAGTCGGAACAATATACTTCATAAGTCAAGCTTTGTCAGCCTGTCTGTCGCTTTTCTTCACACGTAAGCATTGGAAAGATATTAGTTTCAATAATATTAATAAAAAAGAAATTATTAAGTATGCAAGGTATGCACTTCCAATGTACCCATCTACTTTAATGGTATGGGGGCTTAATTCAATAACTATTGTTTTACTAAGGATCTTTTCCAGCTATAGTGACATGGGGATATACTCTGCAGCTACTAGAGTTACAAATATTATAAATGTTCTCCAAAGTGCAGTAATGAGTTTTTGGCAACCTATGGTTTATAGATGGGATAGTCAGAATAAACCATTAAAATTATATAAGCTAGCTGCGAAACTAATAATCATTAGTATCAGTTTATGCTTCATATTTATTTTGATATTTAAAGATTATTTTATTCTTCTTCTTTCAAATTCATTTATTGAATCGATTGCTTTACTACCAATTTTACTTTTTGTTCCTTTTATGAGTTTAAACTCAGAGATAGTTGGTATAGGTATTAATATTGCTAAAAAGACTTATTTAAATACTATATTCTCTTTTATAACACTATGCATATTAATTCTGTTAGGCATAATATCTATTAGTAGTTACGGTGCATTAGGAGCAGCTCTAGTAAACGGAACAGCGTATATTGTGTTTTATCTAATGAAGTTGTTTGCATCTTCTAAAGTTTGGAAGGATCTAGACAGTATATTTTATGTGGTTAATTTAATATCATTGGTTGTATTATCATTATCAGCTTATTATTTGGATAATTATATATCAGTTATATTAATGTGTATTACGATGGTAGTGTATGTAGTTATGCTATATATTACCTATCTGAAGTTAAATAAACTTATAAAGGGGAGAAACTAACAATGGCCATATTAGTAACAGGTTCAGCTGGTTTTATTGGTATGCATGTGTCAAAAAGGTTACTTGATAACGGTGAAAAGGTTATCGGGATTGATAATCTAAATAATTATTATGAAGTATCCTTAAAAGAAGCAAGAAATAATGAGTTAATGGAGTACAATAATTACACTTTTTATAACATTGATTTAAAAGACTCTAAAGAAGTTGAGAACTGTTTTAAACAGGAAAATATAGAAGTTGTAATAAACCTAGCTGCTCAAGCAGGTGTACGCTATAGTTTAGAGAATCCAACAGCGTATATTGACTCTAATATTAAAGGCTTTTTAAGCATACTAGAAGCATGTAAAGACCATAGTATAAAACATTTAATATATGCATCTTCTAGTTCGGTGTATGGTGCAAATACTAAAATTCCTTTTTCTACAAATGATAATGTAGATCATCCAGTAAGTTTATATGCTGCAACTAAAAAATCAAATGAGCTTATGGCTCATACATACAGTCATCTATATAATCTACCAACTACAGGATTAAGATTCTTTACTGTCTACGGACCATATGGGCGTCCTGATATGGCTTACTACTCCTTCACTAAAAAAATTATCAATCATGATACCATCAAAATCTTTAACAATGGAGAGATGATGAGAGATTTTACTTATATCGATGACATTGTAGAAGGAATTGTAGGTCTTATAGATAAAGTGCCTCAAAAAATGAGTTATGATAATGAAAGTAGTCTCTCACCAAATATCAGTTATGCTCCTTATAGAATCTATAACATTGGGAATAATAAGCCTACAAAGCTCATGGATTTTATAAAAGAACTGGAATTAGTACTTGGAATAGAGGCTAAAAAAGATTTCTTACCAATGCAATTAGGAGATGTAAAACAGACGTATGCTGATATAGATGACTTAACAAAGATTACAGGTTTCTATCCAAGAACGAGTTTAAAAGAGGGCCTTAGCCAATTTACAAAGTGGTATCGGGACTATTATGACATACAGAAAGGAAGAGACTTATGAATCTGGTTTTATTATCTGGAGGTTCTGGAAAAAGATTATGGCCATTGTCTAATGATGCAAGATCAAAACAATTTTTAAAGTTACTTAACGATGAAGAAAATCAACCAGAATCTATGTTACAAAGAGTTTGGAATCAAATATCTAAAAGTGGATTATCAGAAAACGCAGTAATAGCGACTAGTAAATCTCAAGTCGAAATAATGTATAATCAACTCGGATCAGATATTGCTTTAGTTACTGAACCTTATAGACGGGATACATTTCCGGCAATAGCTTTAGCTGTTAGCTTTTTATATTCTGAAAAAAAAGTACCGATTAATGAAACAGTAACGGTTATGCCAGTTGATCCTTATGTT
This sequence comes from Terribacillus jepli, assembly GCF_047228925.1. NCBI lineage: Bacteria > Bacillati > Bacillota > Bacilli > Caryophanales > Bacillaceae > Terribacillus > Terribacillus jepli. Next base: position 24,645 of record NZ_JBFEGH010000026.1, read on the forward strand.
GAGGACTTCTTTTTTGAAAAGATTAGTTTACTAGAAGATGCATTAATTAATAGTAATGCAGATCTGGCTCTTATGGGCGTAAAACCAAGTTTTCCTTCTCAGAAATATGGGTATATAGTTCCGGAAATTGGCAGTTATTCCTCTGAAAATTCATTTGTTCCAGTGAATTATTTTAAGGAAAAACCAGATGCTGAGTTAGCATCTGAATTGATTAATCAAGGAGCATTATGGAATTGTGGAGTATTTTCTTTTAAATTATCATTTGTTCTTGATTATCTAGAAGAATTAAAAATACCAACAGATTACAATATACTTGCTAATAGTTATGACATGCTACCAAAGAATAGCTTTGATTATGAAATTGTAGAACGAGCCCAAAATATTGTTGTACAACCTTATGAAGGTTACTGGAAAGATTTAGGCACCTGGAATACACTAACAGAAGAAATGAATAGCAATATAATAGGTAAGGCAGCAATGAGTGAAGAACTAAAAAATTCACACATTATAAATGAACTTCAAATACCTGTAGTCATGATGGGGATTGAAAACGCGATAGTCGCAGCAAGTCCTGATGGAATTTTGGTGACAAATAAGGAAAGAAGCCCTGAAATCAAGAAATATGCAGAAATGTTTTCAGATCGCCCAATGTTTGAAGAAAGGCGATGGGGATGGTATAAAGTGTTAGAGCACAATAAATACGATGAGGGAAATCAAGTGCTTACCAGACGATTATGGGTTGAATCCGGTAAGAATATTAGTTATCAAATTCATTTCAAGAGAACGGAAGTATGGACTTTAGTTAAAGGAGAAGGTCTGCTCATACTAGATAATAATATCCAACATATTAGAGCTGGTGATACCATCAAAATACCTTTAGGTAAAAAACATGCTCTAAAGGCTATAACCGATATGGAAATTATTGAGATACAAGTTGGTAGTGAATTAACAGAGGACGATGTTACAAGATTCTCATATGAATGGGATGATATTATGAGTCAGATAACACAACATGTAAATATTTAATTTCTACTAGAATGAAATTACCTTATAACAACCAATTGCAGATGTTGACCAGCAATTGGTTGTTTAGATTGAATGAAATTTAGCACTTTTCGGAAACTCATTTAAGTGAATGGTGAAGTAGCGACATAGTCAAAGCTTTGAGCTGAACGTAAAAAAGAACCGAGTCGTCCAACAGAAGATATCAAAATTAGATCCTTATAAAATTATCCTCTAAAGCAACTACTTGAAGACCAAGTATTTAAGAAACTGAATGAGAGATACGAAAACGGGCTATATTGACAGTTGTAGAATCGTAAAATAATCTGTACAGAATTGCCGTAAGATCATTAGTGAAAGCCATACCCTTCGTATGGAACAGAACCTGGAGGAGAAAAGTCGTGAAAAAGGGAATAACGACGACAGCGATACTAAATAATTATATGGTAAACCATTTCTTTTTCTTGTATAGTTAAGTCAAACTGGGAAAGGGATGGTCATTATTACATGAGAAGAATTACTGAACTTGATGCACTTAGAGGGATAGCAGCTCTAGCTGTTGTATTTTATCATTATACAACACGATATTCAGAGTTATTCCCTGATTCTCATCATTCTAATTTGAACTTTGTATTAGGTCATTTTGGAGTGAACCTATTCTTTATTGTAAGTGGATTTGTTATATTTATGTCAATTCGCAATAATTCTAGTTCTAAGGACTTTGTTGTTAAACGAGCAATTCGATTATATCCTGCATACATATTTGCAGTAATATTTACTTTTATTTGTGTGATGCTTTATGGTTTGGAAGAGCGAAGAGTTTCAATGTTAGAAGGCGTATTGAATTTAACCATGTTCCAAGGTTTTATTCCTGGTATTGACCACGTTGATGGGGTTTATTGGACTCTTGTCGTTGAACTTACATTTTATGCTGTAATAACTATTTTGATATTTACAAAATTAATTAATAAAATTGAAACAATTGCTATTATATGGCTTATGTTCTCAGCAGCAATAAAGACAGTAAATATATTAGTGGCCAATAATATTGTTCAACTCTTAGATACCTATTCTATATCTAGTTACGCTCATCTATTTATTGCAGGGATGATGTTTTATAAAATATGGCAAGGAGCGTCTAAGTATCATTATTTTGTTTTATTAAGTGCTCTTGTCTATGATTATGTATTTTTTGATTTAGCAAATAATTTGGTAACGAGTGTGTTTTTCTTATTATTTATGCTCATGTTAAATGGAAATCTAGCTTTTCTATCGGTAAAACCATTATTGTTTCTAGGTACAATTTCATACTCCTTGTATTTAATTCATCAAAACATTGGCTATATTATTATTGATTTTATGTACAGACACGATTTAACATCTGATTTTGTTTTAATTTTACCAGTAGGGGTCTCTATTATGTTATCAGCTATTGTAACCTTCTATATAGAACAACCGATTCAAAGGTACTTATCTAGTAAGTTAAAGAGACAACCATTAGTAACTAAAAAAACTGTGACTGAAATTAAAGGGAAAATACCCCAACTATAGCTTAATAACTAATAGGGTATTTAATGTTTACTAGCAACAAATATAAGTTCATATTAAAAGTGCTAAACAAATTGTTATAATAAGCTGCGGAATCATTATCACTAAAGAATATCTAAAACACCGGGAGGTTCAGCTCCTGGCTACCACCTGTTTTAAGGATAACAGGTGGTTTTTTAATTATTATTTATTGATGATTTAAAGGATTATATGTGTGTTGGAAATGTATTACTTTTATTGAAGCATGAGACAAACATGAGACACTCTTTATTCTGTCTCATGCTACTATTCCAGTAAGGACAGCTTATTGGAATGGGGGATTCCTAATGATAGATGTTCACTGCCATATCTTACATGGTCTTGATGATGGTCCAAGTACATTAGAAGAAAGTTTGAAGATGGCAGAGGAGGCAGTGTTTGAGGGCATTGATACAATAGTAGCTTCTCCTCACGACCAGACTAGGGATTCTTATAACTCCCGTCAGAAGATTTATGCCAGCATAGATGCAATGAATGGGGTACTTCGGGAAGAGGGAATTCCATTACAGGTACTTCCTGGGCAGGAGACGTTCGTATCGAATGATCTACTCGAGGAAAGAGATTTTATGGAACTAATGCCGGTAAACGTGAATACAAGCTACATCTATCTGCAATTACCGGAAAATCCTTTGCCCAGTTATTTAAAGCAATTGATCCGGGAGATGCAGGCTTCAGGTTTTCATCCAGTAATCGCTAATCCAGAAAAGAACGTATATGTACAGCAGCAGCCCGATTTTCTATATGAACTTGTTAAAAACGGCAGTTTCGTTCAGATTTCATCAGGCAGTGTGAATGGGGAGCTTGGGGGAAAAGTGCGGAAATTCACACAGCAGATGATTGCATCTAATCAAGTCCATTTTATTGGCTCAAATAACCATCAATCCGGAAAAGGTTTCGGATTGTTGAAGGCCTATCAGGAAGTGGCCAGACAATTTGGCAATCATATAGCTTATATGCTGATGAATAATAATTGGAAGATGGTAGAAGGGGCAGTTGTCATCCGGGAAGAGCCTGAAAGAATTGGCCGAAGAGGGCTCAAGAAGAGATTTGCATAAAAAAGCGGCACAGAGGCTCACGGGACTGACCCCATAGGCTGAGACAAATAAAAAACACCTTCAAGGTTGAAAACGGATGATTGTTATCCGAAATAATACTTGGAGGTGTTTTTTCTATGGGGACAAG
>NZ_JBFEGH010000027.1:0-24393 GCF_047228925.1 Terribacillus jepli
CGCATCTTCTTCCATTTTCCCTGGAGCTGGCGTTGTTTGCTCCATATGCACTGCTTCTGGTTGGGAAGATACGGAATCCTGTTCTTCAGCTGGCTCAGCAGTGTAAGCTGCTTTCCCCGTATCCATTTCTTTTGTAGGTACAGAATGACTATTCCCCAGCATATCTGCGGATTCTTTGATCACTTCTGTCTCTGGCTGCCGTGCTATATTTTCGGCTGCTGAAATCTCCAGGTTAACATGTTCCTGCTGTGCCTTATCTGATACAGTGGCAGCAAGTTTCTTCCAATCCGCGCGTTCCTGTATCGACTCCAAGGTGACGATATCCTCAGCTGCTTCCTCTTTTCGCTTACGAAACCCATAAACAGGAGATGGCACCTCTGTCGGCTGGAAAGGTTTCTTGTCTGCCTTCGGCTCTGGCCGAGGTCTTTGTGTCTGCCGCGGCTGATTCTGACTGGGCGATCGTTCCATGCTTCTCGTTTTTTCTGTCTGGTTAGGACTTGTCTGTCTTTTTTTACGAGGCGTCGCTTGCGGCCGCGTTTCTGGCTGTACCTGTGCTTGTCGGCGCACTGATCGCACATTCGGGGCAGGCGGTTTTTCACTGCCGGACTCATCCGGAATCATCGGAAACCGGAATGCTCGTTCTTTCGGGTATGTATATGCCATTTTTGCTTGTGGCTGCTGATTATTCTGATATTGTTTCTGTACGTTCTTTTCAGAAGCGTTCCGTGATTTCAGCTCTGGTTCTTCTTCCACTACTACTTCGGTCATAAAAAAGTTGCTTAGAGCTTGCTTAAGACGCTCCCACATATTAAATCTTCCTTTTTCATTATAATATCTTCATTTTAGCAGGTTTTCACAAACCGTGAATAGCTTTACCCTAAAAACATTCTGACTACACTTAAAAAATAAGGCGGTCTTGCCTGATTTTTGTTCCTTCTACCTAAAAAAGCACCGAATACAATTTGTATCCGGTGCTTTTTTTCCTATTAAAACTTAAAAGCTTGACCGACTTCATAGGAATCGTCCAGCACATAAATTCCTTTTTCTTCCGGTGCATTCGGCAAACCAAGCTCTTTTTGGGAACAAATCATACCGAAACTATCTTCACCGCGCAAGTTTCCGGCTTTGATTTCCAAACCGCTCGGCATGATGGCACCAACTTTCGCAACAACCACTTTTTGACCTGCATCGACATTCGGTGCACCACAAACGATCTGAACAGCCTCATCACCAAGGTCGACTTGGCAGACACTAAGCTTATCAGCATTGCTGTGTTTTTCCTTTTGTTTGACATAGCCGACGACGAACTTAGGAGTCAAATCAACATCAAATGCATCGTCCAATTTATTTTGCTTGAAAATATCACGAATGCTGCTGGCGAACTCTTCATCGACCTGCACCTTGCCTGCTGTCGTAATTTTCAAGTATTCGGAAGCCTGGAATAGATTATAGCCAACCAGCCCATCCTTATCGGAGATCCGGACAACATCACCGAATCTTTCTTCTTTAATGGAATGACGATCTCCTTGCTTAAGGGCGATCAGCAATACATCACCGATTCCTTGTTTGTTATAAAATGCTTGCATCTTACTTTTCCTCTCCCTTGGCAGACTCCGGTCGATTACGCGCCATTATGAATACTGGCTCCAATTTCTTCTCTTCATAAATGAATGGCAAAGATGTGATTGGTACACGGCCTTCTGCGAAATATTTCATGGTTACTTGTGCTAATATATCATAACCAGTCTTATTTTCAATATCCGCCAAAATCAGGACATCCTGGTGGGGAACAGCAACAAGCACTTCTCCTTTGGCATTCGCACGGAAACCTTCCAACAGTGATTCATTCAGTATACGACTGGCATCATAACCATCCTGTGTCGCAATGAAGTAAAAGGAGTTTCCTGCCACCCTGTCTTCTTTCAGATCCGTGGATAGACTTCTTGCATTGAACGCAGCAATTTCCCGAAGACGTTCGACCGTCCATCCTTGCTCTTCCATCATTCGTTCGTCGATGAGCCGATATGATTTACCGAGATCCAATGCATAGTAAATCCTTGTTTCTGCCGTGTGTTCCGAATATACCATCTTCAGCCCGGATTTTGTCTCCGATGGAAAAGAAGTGGCTCGTATGACCGGAAAGACATGCTGTTCATTACCTTCCAAATGCTGCTCTTCATGCATGACACGCAATGCCTCTTTTACATGCTGTTCCAGCTCATCAAGCGCTTTTTCGCCTCGTGTCTCGTATTTTGCGATTATATTGGGAAGAGCTAGCGTCACACCTTCCTTCGTATCCTGCCATTCCACCCGGAATTTGCTTTTTTCCCGATCGTAGGAAGTACGCCAAGCTGGATCCTGCAAACGATCCTCCAATTTTTGTTTCATTTTCAAAGCTGTCATTTTCATAAGCTATACTCCTTGCAGTTATTGCGGTAAGGATTCGATGAAAGATTCGATTTCCTCTTTGGACTTACGGTCCTTGGAGACGAATCGTCCGGTTTCTTCACCATTGCTGAACGCGATGAAACTAGGAATCCCGAATACATCGTACTGCTGACATACATCGATGAACTGATCCCGGTCCACATGAACGAATTCAAATCCACTGTATTTTGCTTCGATCTCAGGCAGCTCCGGCTCGATGATACGGCAGTCCGGACACCAGTCTGCGGAAAACATCAATATTGTTTTACCATTTTGAAGAATTTCGTTTAGTTGTGCTTCTGATTCTAAATGTTTCAACTTTAAAGCCCCCATTAGTCTTTTTCTACATTTTATCAGAGCCCTGTACCAAATGCGAATATCCTGCGTTGGGACTGTCTGTTCCACACTCTTTAGACCTAGACTTTCAAGTTTGTAGGTCTAATCATTCAAGATAATTATCAAACTTTTATAAATTTATTGTAAACATGGTAAGTTATACCTATAATTAAGAAGAGCACACAACAGTACAAAAGGGGGAAACACATGCATACAATACGCCAGCGTATACGCTTGATTATGTTCTTATCACTAGCAAGCATTGTCGTGCTTGGGGCTTTTACTTATTATTATTTTAACGAGCAAAATCACATGTCGGAGAAAACGCAGCAGTATCAGGAAGCCTATGTATCCAGCCAATATATCAAGGACGATATGCTGGATGCACTTGAAAAGCAGGAGACATACTTCGCACAGCCCTCGGCATCCAATGCAGAAGCCGTATTGGGTGCCATTGCAAGTATCCACAAACAAGCCACTACATATGAAGAGGATTACAAAGAAAATAAAGATTTAAAAGCATACTTTACACAGATCAAGGACGGCGCATCTTCCTATCAGGAAGAGCTGGAGAAAGTGACGAGTATGAATGAAACCATCGGCTACACGTCGGATGAAGGACTCCGTAAAATCATCAATGATGCTTCCGGGAATTTTCATGAGATTGCCGAAGGTGCAGGAGATGAAGTTTCAGCCGCATTGGAGAATGTCTCCAGGACCGAGCAGGGAGTCATCCAGCCTCCAAATGGAGCTGCCCCGGATAAAGATGCATTCGACGAAGCAGTCGATGCATTCAAGACAGCCATCTCGGATTCAGACTTGGATGGGGACGCCGTCAGTGATATCAACTCCAGTTTGCTGAAATACACATCGGCCATGTCCACACTGACAAATACACGCACCCAGGCATCGGAACTCGCCGCTAATTTTGAAACGGCCGCCTTGGAAGTGACAACGACCGTCGACAGCGTCGGACAGACAGCAATAGAAGAGACAAACAATCTGAAACAAACGAATGAAAGAACTTCCACAATTCTCGGCATCATCTTGCTTGCTGTCATCATACTCAGTTTCCTGCTTGTCCTTTGCACTGGCTGGCCGCTCATCCGTGCGATCACAAAATCAATCCGTCAGCTGAAAGAAGCAACAGAGATCATCGGAAATGGAAACCTGGCCTACCGTGTACCAATTACCACAAAGGATGAGATGGCCGATTTAGGCACAACTTTCAATCAGATGGCAGCCAAGATGGAACAATCCATGATCAAGGTAAAAGAAGCTTCAGAAGTATTGGATGATTCATCCTCGTATTTGGCAGCAGCTTCACAGCAAACAGCTGCCCAATATGAAGAAGTGAACCAAGCGATCGGCCAAGTAGCCGGTGGTGCGCAAGACCAAGCAGCACAGCTTGAGGAAAGCAATGTTATGCTCGGAAAAGTCCGCCATGCCATTGCGTCGATGAAGGAAGAAACATTACAAGTCGAAGAGGCAATGAAGCAAGCTGAAAAAGAAGGAAGCATCGGTATCGAGCAAATGCAGCAGCTGCATGAGACGTCTGACAGCTTCTTGGAACTCGCTCAAAAACTGACTGCAGAAATCCAGCTTGCTGTCGAACAGGCGAACCAAATCCGCTCGATTGTCCAGACGATCGAAGAGATTTCAGAAAGCACGAACTTGCTGGCACTGAATGCTGCAATTGAATCGGCTCGTGCAGGCGAGCATGGACGAGGATTTGCTGTCGTCGCGGATGAAGTGAAGAAGCTGGCTGAACGCTCCAAACAGGAAGCACAGCAAATCCATAAACTTGTAGGTTCCATGAATCAGCAAATGAACGGTTTGGCCGAAGAAGCCAAAACCTTTGACGCTTATCAGCAGGTGCAAGCAACAAGCGTTGCAGAAACGACGAACGCATTCAGCCGCATCCATCATCAATTGAAGCAAGGCAACGCGAAGATGAAAGGTATCTCTTCTTCAGTAGCGGAAGTTGCAGGAAGTAATGAGACTGTTACAGACATGCTTGGTCATATCAATCAGATTGCTGATGAAGCAGCTTCTGCTGCACAGGAAGTAGCATCATCAAGTGATACGCAGGCAGCGTCGATCGATATCTTGACAAATGCTGCATCGCAGCTGCAACAGCTATCTAAAGATTTGGCTGATGAGGTGGCTCAGTTCGATCTCGAGTCCGTTTCGGAAGATGGATCAGGATTCACTGAAGCGGAAGAAACGCCGCTTGCTGCCCCAATCACTACTGATACGGATAGTCAAGAGATAGATAATAAAGACTATGCTGTCCCAGACGATGAACCTGAATGGAAACAAACCTCATAAAGAAAGAAGGAAGCGGATTTCAACATTCCGCTTCCTTCTTTTTATTCGCTAGATAAAAGGCGTATTGTCCTTTCAATAAAAGACATATATGTTCAAACATTGCCGCACGGGACATATGTCCGTCTGTAAAGACACCGACGGCTCCATCTGTCGTCGATATATCCTGCCTGCTAGTAAATGCCCGCATGACTGGTCCCAGTTCTTTACCTTCACGTACTGATTCAGCGATAAAATCCGGCAGAAGCAGCTTCGCACCGCTTGCGCTCCATACTTCATCCCCGACAGCCAAGGCCCCCCAATTGCAGATGTATAATCCATCATCCATCTCTGTGACGCCGCCTTCCAGGCCAATTCCAGCAGTTGCTCCGGTTAGCTTGCTGCACGCAAGGGCTCGCTGAACCGCACCAAGGCGTGTTTCTTCATCGCTCATCGGCTGGGCACTTACACCAGAATCCACTGCTGCACTTTTCAATGTCCATGTATCACCGAATACAGCCGAAACTGCATTTACTTTAGCAGGGTTCTTTGATCCTATTATCAAATTCATCCATTGCGCATCCTTTCTGGTCAAATCAATCGTTTGCGGTAATAAGGTCCACTGTCGACTGATCCGTCGCACGGACAAGCTTGATCAAAAGCTCTTTTGCAGCCGCGTAATCATCCACATGGATGATGCTTGCACTTGTGTGTACATATCGGGATACAATTCCGATGACTGCTGATGGAACGCCTTCATGAGCCAAATGGACGCGGCCAGCATCCGTACCGCCTTTGCCGACATAATATTGGTAGTTGATATTATTGGATTCCGCAGTATCAAGGATGAATTCACGCATATTCCGATTCATGATCATCGTACCGTCAAAAATACGCAAAAGCGCTCCTTGTCCCAGATGACCGAAAGCTTGCTTGTCTCCGCCCACATCATTTGCAGGTGAAGCATCCAGTGCATAAAAAATATCCGGATCGATCATGTTGGATGCTACTTGTGCGCCGCGAAGACCTACTTCCTCCTGCACTGTCGCGCCGGCATACAGCTGGTTCGGTAAAGTTTCCCCGGATACCTCCTCCATCAATTCAAGCGCCAAGCCGCATCCATAGCGATTGTCCCAAGCCTTAGCCAAAATTTTCTTCTCATTGGCCATTGGGGTAAATGGCATGAACGGGACAACTTGCTGCCCAAGTTTTACGCCAAGTTCATATGCATCCCGCTCATCATCCGCCCCGATATCAATCAGCATGCCATCAATGGAAGCAGGCTTACTGCGCTGTTCAGGTGTCAGCAGATGTGGCGGTGTCGAGCTGATGACACCTGGAATTGGCCCTTCTTCGGTCATGACTTGTACTCGCTGTGCAAGCAAGACTTGACTCCACCATCCACCTAATGTCTGAAAACGAAGCAGCCCATTCGGAGTGATACCTGTCACCATGAAACCGACCTCGTCCATATGTCCGGCAACCATCACTTTAGGTCCTTTGCCTTTTTTGACCCCGAAAATACCGCCAAGCTTATCCTGGATGATTTCATCAGAATATGCTTTTAGTCTATCCTTCATGAAGGCTCGCATCAGTTGCTCATTTCCTGGTGCAGCCTGCAGTTCTGTCAGCTGTTTGAATAAATCCAATGTTTTTTGATTCATACATATGTACTCCCTTTTGTCAGACTATTGTATATCTATTGTAAACGATTGGCCCTCAACATGCCATAAAGGTTGTTTCGTTTTATATTTCTTCAGTAATAAGCTATAATAGAATATAACTTATGTTGAAGAGGTGACCAAAATGGGCGTAAAGAAAACAGTAGCAATCGTAGGTGCTGGCCTTGCAGCTGGCTATTTGCTCCAGAAGCAGATTGCGAAACAACAGAAAGTAACTCCGGAAAAAGCGCTGAAATTCGCTAAAGAAGCATTTAAGAAAGAAGGTCCGATCAGTGGGTCTTGGATTTATATGAAACCGGAAGAAAAAGTGAAGCATGGCCTCACATACACTGTTTACCGTGGCGGTATCTCACGTACGATCGATGGAAAACCTGCTCAATACGAGTTCTTCGTTGATGCAGAAACTGGATCAGTTATCGATGCTGTCGAAACGGCATCCTAAAAAATAAGAAAAACACCCCAAAAGTTAGAACAATACGTAACTTTTGGGGTGTTTTTTTGGTGGAAAATAACATTTCCTATATAATAATATTTATAGTATTTCAAGTTATCCGTGTTCCCGCTACGTTTGTGCAGGCCGCTCCAATGCTTTATCTGCTTCTCTGGCATTTTTGGATGCCTCTTGTCGATTTGTTTTCATTTCTTCAACCGATTTTATTTTTAAACGGGCTGCACCTGTGTATTCTTTCAAAGGCAAACGGTCTTCCGTTTGCTGACGCTTCTTTGCACTGACGATGCTCTCTTTGTATTGCGGCAGCCATTGTTCCTGAGCGATGAGCATGTCATCCACCATCTGCCAGATTTCTGGCGGTGTGCATACAGCTCCGACTAGGGGATCCATCATGAACGCCTGCCTTAAGAGTCGATCGTCTCCTGTGATGGCAGCTTCCACCGCGAGCCGCTGTACTGATATGCTTGCTTGACAAACAGCAGCACATCCCAATGGAAGGTCCCCGACAACAGGCATGCTGATACCATTTCGGTCAACATAGCCTGGAGCTTCAATGATAGCATCTTGCGGCAGGTTCGCAATGATGCCTTTATTGATCGTGTTGAAGTGACCTCGATATGTTCGGCCTGTTTCCAGTGCTTCAATGATATATGAACCGTGCTCTTGCCCCCGCTCTGTTTCGACATACTGATATGCCGGTTCTTTCATCCAGTTCGGGAAATCTTCTTTAAACCAATTCCGCCCCTCCGTACACACCCGCAAATAGCCGCCAGTTTCTCCATTGATCCACGTACCTAAATCTATCCAATCCGTAATCTCTTCCAATCGTTTTCGGTACCATGGAACATATTCGCTTAAATGCCCGTTTGATTCCGTGCTATAGTACCCAAAGCGACGAAGCATGTCGATACGGACCTTTTCTGTTTTACTATACTCGGGATGTGCCTCAAACGCTTCAAGAAGTTTACCTGTTAAATCCTCGCCTTTATGACTGACTTGAATGTACCATGTTTGGTGGTTGATCCCGGCACAAATGATGTCCAAATCTTTCTGCTCCAGCCCCAACACATCGGCTATTTGACGATGTCCTCCTTGCACACCATGACACAGTCCGACTGTTTTCACACCTCCATGTGTATTGCATGCCCATGTCAGCATAGCCATCGGATTGGCATAGTTCAACAACAAACAATCCGGTTCGGCAACCTCACGGATATCCTTACACACTTCGAGCATCTCATGAATACCGCGCTGACCATACATAATACCTCCGGCACTCAAAGTGTCTCCTACACATTGATCAACCCCGTAGCGCAGCGGGATGTTTATATCCTGTTCAAATGCTTCCAACCCGCCAATACGAAAAACAGAAATGATGTAACGTGCATCTTTCAGTGCTTCTCTGCGATCAAGCGTAGACTGGATGACAATTGATAATCCATTCTCACGAATATCCCGCTGACATAAATCCGTCACCATGCTCAAATTATCCGCATCGATATCGGTAAAAGCTATATCGATATCTTTGAATGCTGGTACAGTTAAGATGTCCCGTAATAACGCGCGTGTAAAACCAATGCTGCCCGCCCCGACGAATGCTACCTTAAAACTCATCATATTCACTTCCCTTCTTGTTCATCGTAGCACCTTAGTGAATTTCATTACTTTCACTATGAAGACATATACTGGTTATTTTTTTATAAAATCGTCACTTTGCAAATGCAGACGCTGCTGCTCCCTGCGGAATTCCATCGGCGTCTTTCCCGTATATTTACGGAAAAGCGTACTGAAATATTGCTGCGAATTCACGCCGATATAATAAGGAACATCTGTTATTCGGATATCCGTTTGTGCTATGAGCTCTTTCGCCTTCTTCATACGATGCAGAATTAAATAGTCATTGATTGAACAGCCCATGGTTTCCTTAAAAACACGATGCAAATAGCCTGGATGAAGATGTACCGCATCCGCAATGTCCTTTACACGAATATCCCTGTCATAATTTTGATGGATAAATTCGACGGCTTTCTTGTTATACAGATTTTGCTCAGGTGCATAGTCATTTCGATTCGCTAATTCCGAGATACGGATCATAAGCTGACTGAGCAGCAATTGAACCATAAAATCAGTTGATGTCCCCTTCTTATCCAGTTCAAGAATCACATTCTTTAAACAGCCATAGATATCGTTCGAATCCAAAAACAGCAAATAAGGCTGATAGTCACATAGCATTTGCAGAAGGGAAGGGGTTTCCTCGACCACTTGCTTGAATGGAAGGTAATTCGTTGCCCCAGGACGAAAAGCGAATTCGACATTTGCCATTCTGCATCTTTTCTCTGATTGCACATGCAATCTGTGGGGAACATTCGCATCGATGATGATGAATTGGCCCTTTTTTAAATGCAATGTCTCACCTTCTAATTCAATCTTGCAGGAACCACACATAACATACATGATTTCTACAGAATCATGTTCGTGCAGTTCCATCGCAAAATCCTGCCATTCCTTGTAATAATAAAAAGTCACATATGGATAGTTCGCTTGCGATCGCAAAGAAACATCATATAGACTCATTGTTTCCCCTCTCTTTCTAGCCTTTTACCGCTCCTGCCGTCATCCCCTCCACGAGATACTTCTGCAAGTATAAAAAGAGGATCACGACTGGAAGGACACTCATCACCGATGCTGACATGATGCTTCCCCAATCCGTCGTATACAATCCTTTAAACAAAGAGAGACCAGGTGTCAATGTCCGAAGTGAATCGTCATTTATGAATACATAGCCAAACATGAATTCATTCCATGCATTGACAAAAGCAAACAGCGACGTTGAAACCAGACCTGGAATGGAAATCGGTAATATGACGCGACAGATCAACCCTATCTTTGAACAGCCATCCATCTCCGCCGCTTCCTCCAGCTCTATTGGAATCGATGAAAAAAAGCTTGTCAGCATAAAGGTACAAAGCGGGATCGTGAATGTTGTATATGCTACGAGTAAACTGATATGTGTATTTAAAAAGCCAAGCTGCATCATGATGATGTAAAGTGGAACGAGCAATAGCACAGGGGGCACCATTTGCGAAAGAATCATCGTAACGCTGACAAGCTTGACCCCTCTGAATCGCATAAAACGACTCAAAGCATAAGCACTGAACACTGAAATCAAGAGTGAAAGTGCAGTCGCCGCCACCCCTACAAAAAGACTATTCTTGAAATACGTTAAAAACCCTGTATTCCAAAACACGTGCAAGAAGTTGTCAAATGTCGGATTTTCGATAAAGAAACTAGGCCTTGTGCTCCGTACTTCGTCGGTAGGCTTCAGTGCGGTGATCACCATCCATAGAAACGGAAACAGACAAAACAAGGAAAAGGCGACTAAGACTACATACGTCAGCAGCTTTTGCACAAGCTTTGATCGTTTTGATTCAACCATACTATTACACGCCTCCCCTATTGCCAGATTTTCGCTGAATGTACAAGTAATACATCATGAAACCAATGATCATAAATGCAAGCATCAAGGAAGCAAGCGCTGATGCCAAACCAATATTCAACTCTTGCATGGCAAAGCGATAAATCATGATCGGCAATGTTTCCGAAGAGTGAACAGGACCGCCTTCTGTCATCACCCAAATAAAATCAAAGTTAATCGCTGTCCATATGATATGGATCATGATCAATACAATCGATACACTTTTCAACTGCGGCAGCGTGATTTTAAAAAAACGGCCAACCGGCCCGATACCATCCAGTGCAGCAGCTTCGTATATGTCACGTGGAATAGATTGGAGTGCTGCTAATAAGGTGATTGTATAAAATGGAAAACTGCGCCATATATTCACAATGATGATCGATAATAATGCAGTGTCCGGCTCTCCGAGAAAATAATATGGTTCATCAAGCAAACCCAATTTGACTAGCCAGCTATTCAACACACCGTAATCCGGTGTCAGCATCCAAGTCCACGTCAGTCCAGCGACAACTACTGGAACAATCCATGGAATAATGATGATACCTCGGAAAATGGCTCTTCCACGTATTCTTTGCGCCAATGCAAGTGCCGCCACAACCCCTAAAATATATTCACCTGCAACAGAGACTATTGTCCAAATCCCCGTATTTACAAAAGCTTGGACGAAATATTCACTGCGCATCACTTCCACATAGTTAGCTAATCCAACGAAACGTCCATCTCCTGTATTCAAAAGATTTTTGTCATGAAAGCTATCCCAAATAACCGAAACCAGCGGATAAGCAACAATGACAAGGAAAAATAGGAAAGCGGGTAACACAAACATATAAGCGATTTGTTTTGCCTTCACCTCTCTGGTGGGCCTTCTTTTTCGAGAGAGGGATTCCGTATCTTTTTCAACACTCACTCTCATTCGATCACCCTTTTCTTTTACTTGCTTCGCACTGCGTCCTCACTTAATTGGCCATTCGCTTCCAATGATTTATTTATCTCTTCGCCGAGCCATGAGGCTGTCTTTTCAGGATCTTCTTCCAATAGAAGCACTCTCCCGACCGCATCTGTCATATCATTTGTAATTTTGCCAAGGGACACTTGCGGGAACACTGCGCCTATTTCGGTTAACCCGTCGTATCCTTCCGCCCATAGTCCTTCCCCTTTTACATCTATACGAGGCGATTTATAAAGATTGGCTCCTTGTTGGTATTCGTCTCCAAGCATTGCCTTCATTAACTCCCATGCTTCTTTTGGATGGTCCGTGTCTTTGAAAATATAATACGGACTAATTTCAAGATACGTTGCTTCGGATGCGTTTTTAGGTGGGGGAGCAATTCCTAAATTATCAATCACACCGGCCTCGTCAATGGTATCTTCCATCCATGTACCGTTCACAACCATTGCAAATTGCCCAAGCGAGAAATTGGTGTCCTCTTCTTGGTGTCCCCATGATCGTCCATTTGGATCGATTACTTCCTCATCCAAAAGATCATTGTAAAACCGAAATACCTCCGTCGCCCTTTCCAACTCATCTGGATTTTCATTCCAAGTATTTTTAAACTTTCCTTCTTCAGCTTGCACTGCAAGTTCCAAATCATTTTGCGCTAAATACATAATCAATTCTTGCGGGGCACGAACGCCTGTTCCGGATATACCAAATGCATACTTCCCCGTTTTCTTTTTGATGATCGGCCCCATGGCTAGCAATTCATCCCATGTTTCTGGTGGCCCGTCTAGTCCCGCTTCATGTAAGATAGCTTTGTTGTAAAGCAACGCTCGATTTCCCAAGTAATTGGGAAGCGCTTTCAATTTTCCGTTTACAGTCAATGCTTCGATCACGTTATCATAGATGAGGTCTTTTTCTTCCCATTCATGAAAATAAGGTGTCAAGTCAAGCAATGCATCAGCATGATTCAAATCACTGAACCATTCACCCAACCCCCAGCTTATGTCCGGAGCATTCCCGGCATTAATCGACGTTATAATATTGTCATATAGCATATCAAACGTCATCACCTGAACATTCACTTTTATGTCAGGATTTTCTTTTTCAAATGTCTCAATCACCTTTAATCCTATCTCCTCTTCTTTCGAACCAGGACCCCACGCCGTCCAGAAGTCCAGAATAATTTGGTCTCCTGAACCACTTACGTGCTCCCCATTCCTACTGCATCCAGCTAGCAAAGAAGCAATGATCATACTGCACATCAAAAGTGCAAGACATTTTTTCATCAAGTCCATCCTTTCTCTTTTACTGACAGCTGCTTCATCACTTACAAGCGTGTTCCGTTTTACAACACTTTATCACTGAACATAAATAATTACTTATAGTTTTATCACCTAGACAGCTTCATTTTTATAAAATACTCACATTTATTTAGGGGACATTCAAGAAAAGAGGAAGATTGGGTAGGGGTAATATATATGGAATAAAAAATCAGCTGGCAGGAGTACGGGTATTTCACCGTCTCCATGCCAGCCAATAAGCTTAAAATATTGAATTATTATCGGGGATCTTTATTGAAATGTGGCTACACTGCGATAAATTCGATAGCCGCGGGAAGAAAATTTCTCTTCGTATTCCGTTTTCACATTCAATGGATCGTTTTCGGCGTGCAAATCAAGCTTCACTTCCTGCAATATCATGCCGAATCGGGAAAAGCTGGATAAACTATATTCGAATAGTTTTTGGTTATCCGTCTTAAAAATAACTTCTCCATCTTCTTTCAGTACGGCTTTGTATTGCTCCAAGAAGCTCTTATAAGTCAATCGGCGCTTTTCATGCTTATTCTTCGGCCATGGATCGGAGAAATTAAGATAGATGGTGTCCACCTCGTTCTCCTCGAACAGCTCACGGAAATCAGCTGCATTCTCATTCAAGAGCCGTACATTTGGCAGATCCGCCTCAGCAGCTTTCTCCACAGCTGTGACGATGATGCTTTTCGCCAGTTCGATACCGATGAAGTTGTATTCCGGGTGCTGTGCAGCCATGCCAGTAATGAACTGTCCTTTGCCGGACCCAATCTCAA
The DNA here is from genome assembly GCF_047228925.1 of Terribacillus jepli. NCBI lineage: Bacteria > Bacillati > Bacillota > Bacilli > Caryophanales > Bacillaceae > Terribacillus > Terribacillus jepli. Next base: position 13,702 of record NZ_JBFEGH010000027.1, read on the forward strand.
CGTGCAAAGGATTATCATTACCGAATAACTCCCTCCATTTGCCTTTATGATTTTTCGGTTCCGGTATCACAATATGATCGTTTTCTTTCAAATAATCGTCTGCCCAAGGTTTATGGCGCACACGCATAGATCTCACTCCTATTTCTGCCCTGCCCCCTGCATAGTTTGGTGTTAAAACGCACACGCTATGCTCAGGAAGGAGGGGAAAATCAATGTCACTTTCCGTTCAAAACCAACTTGGCCTTCTGCGGGATATCCTTAGCGAGCATTGCGAATCCTGCTGCGGAAGCAAATCCGAATGTGAGCAAATATCCCGTCTGGCACGTTCCATTTTATCCCATAAATCAACTGATCAGCAGGAGCTTCTTGCTCTGCTTCCCAGTATCCATTCGTACAGTACTGCTGGTGAAAAAGCTGCCGATATCAATGCGCATATCACAACGAACAGAGAACAGCTCGAGGATTGGGTAGAGACAATCGACAGCTTTCAAGGTTAACAGCTCAGCTGTTTTACTTCCATGAGCAGCTGTGCCAATTCTTTACTTTTGCGCTCCATATTGTCATCGCGCAAAGACATGATGATACGGGCAGCCTCGTACCAGTAAATACGTTTAAGAAGTGCTTCATCAAGCGGCTTCCCGTATGCTTTCATCCAATCTTCCCAATCAGGGAGTGGAACGTATTTTCTCAGCAGCATTCCGATATCAGCTGCTGGGTCCGCGATAAGGGCACTGTCCCAGTCCACCAGGTACAGCTCATCATGCTGACTTATCATCCAATTGTTATGATCGATATCAAAATGGCAGACAGCTAACAACTGATCCGGCATTTCAGGTAGGAATTGTTCCAGTCTCTTCAGTACTTTTCCCAAAGAAGGCAGCCGATCTTGGAAGCCAGCTGCCTTCTTTCGCAGCTCTTCCATTTTCGTTTCTGGCTGCAGGGGTTTTTTCCCCATCCGCATCAGCATATTCAGCATCTCGGAGGAATGATGGATCTTACTGAGCAGCTTGGCCACTCGTGGATCGCTCATTTCGGAGAAAGTCAGACCGCGTCCCAGCAGCCATTCCTGTGCCGTAATGACATCCCCGTTTTCCATCCGCTTCGTCCATACAAGTTTTGGTACAATTCCCTCCGCTGACAGAACTGCCAAAAAAGGAGAGGAATTGCGCTTCAGGAATAGCTGACGATCTCCGCTTTTTGCATAATATGCTTCTCCTGTAACACCGCCAGCAGGAGCAATCTTCCACTCATTCCCCAGTATGTGTTCTAACCAATTCACCGTTCATTCCTACTTTCCTAGTGCAATCGCTCTGCATTACTAGCTGTAAACAAGCCCAGCGTGACACAAGGCAAGTACATTCCCGAACAAATTCGACAGACATACTTAAGATTACAACATTTTCTATGGTTTTATCAATATGATTGAGCTTAAAAACAGTTTATTTAACTAAAAAATTCTTCGTTTTCTTTCGTTTCCCATTCTGGGCGGGCAACAGCTTTTGTATAGGCATGTTCCAGCAGCACTTCACTGGCACGTAGCTGTACATGTTTCAATGCCAGCTGTTCCTCCCGTTTGGCCATCAGCCAAGCTGTATGCTTGTTAGAACCGATAAACTGTGTATTTCGAGGCTCACTTGCGAATCGAATCTGGTTTTCTCTGCTTAAGACAATTTTTTGTACAGGCAGTTCGATATCATACTTTTTCAAGATACCTTGTATCAGCTTTTCCGTCCTGTTCAAAGAAAGCATCGGATTGAGGAACGTGGAAAACTGTCCCTTCGACTCCCTCTTCCAAGTGCGATCATCAGAAGTCCAGAATAACACATCCGGCTTATCCTCTAAAACAGATATAATTTCAATGCCCAATGGGTGGATCAAAATTGTATCTGCCTCCATCGTTGTCTGCTTCACTTCGAAAACAGGTTTATACATGACAAAGAAAGTGTCAGGAAATCGCTTTAGGAAGTAACGGAGAACCGGATCTTTTTTGTACTTGTGATCATAAAAAGAAAATTCCCCTATTGTCGAAGTTGCCCATTTCAACTGAAAGTCAAAAAGCTCTTCCAGATAATCCTGTTTCAAAACCTGTTCCGTCGGTGCTATATAAACCGGAGCAGGCTCAGGCTCTTCCATTTCTCCTTCTTTCTTGCGAAATACCCGATACCATGGTTTTCTGCGTGCCTCTTCCTTGTCTTCCCCTATGATAAAGGGAGCAGGAGCAGCCTGCTGCTGTTCCCATTCCCTGTGCATCTTCTCCCAATTCTCTTTTTTCAATTTGATGAATTGACCAGGATAACGGTAAGGATTCTGTTCATATCGTGATATATATTCATGCAGCTTAATCAATTGAGCCACATCAATTCACTCCTTCTCCAGATCTTTGACCAGTACAGGTACGTATTTGGGCAGTTTACCTGGTTCGATACGATAAAGCGTCACCTTCTCCACCATAATCGGTGAAGTCAGCCGTTTATCAAGCTGCGGCAGCTGCCCCTCTACTTTACCTGCTCCCCATCTCTTCCCTAGGGTGATATGGGGCCGATAGGGTCTATTTTCAGTCTTGAAGCCTGCATGCTCCGTGCTTGCAGTCACTTTCTGTTGCAATGCTTGAAGCTGATCAAATGGTCTCACACCTGCCCAGACAACACGTGGCTGCTTGGGGCTGCCAAATATATCAATTCCGGATACCTCCAAAGAAAATGCGTTACCGAAATCCGTGCCTTGCCAGGCTTCCTTTATTTGATCTAGCTGCTCTTTTTCTGCAGGACCAAGGAATTGCAATGTAATATGGAATTCCTCCGGCCTTGGCCATTGTTTCATCGGAACATATGATTTCAGTTCTGCCTGCCACTCAGCCAACGCCGATTGGATCGATTCATCTGTATTTATTCCAATGAAATAATGTGTACTCATGCTATTCCTCTTTTCCCTTCTGCCGCAGCTTTCATTCTTTTTACGATAATTAAGATTCCTACACCTGTGAAGGTCGTTGCAGCAAACAATGCATACATATGGTAAACAGTCGCAATCTCCAGGATCATACCGCCCATCAGGTTGAACAGCGCGTTGCCGAGACCTGTTCCGACCGCGGAATACAGCGCAATAGCTGTTGCTTGAACGGAAGAAGGAGCCGCACTCCTGATATATAGCAGAGCGGCAGGTACATAGAGTCCTATCGATAACCCCTGAATGATGGTCGTAATGAAAATGACAGCAAGCGGCGGGTCAAACATGTATAAAACCCATCTCGCGCCGGATACAGCAGCACTTAGCATGACAACATGTAGGACACTCATCTTCCCGATGATCCGATGGGCTAATTTCATAAATGGCGCTTCGCTGCCTGCCCCCAGGAAGAAAGCGATACCGACAGCACTTAGTGTACCACCAGCAGCTAAAATGAATGTTCCGAAATAGAAATTATTTGCTAAGATAGGTCCGAAAATAAGAAAGTTGGAAACTAAGAAAAATAGAAATGGCTTGTTTTTACGCAACGTGCGTAATCCTTCCTTCATCGATACTGCCGCTATATCATAGCCTTGCCGCGGAAACTTTCGTAAGGCTGGGAGAGCAAGCAGAAGGCACAGGCCATATGCAATGAATATCACATCCAATGTTCCAACGAAATCGGTTATGTAACCCAGCAAGAAGGAAGCAACTGCAAAACCGATAGCTCCCCATAATCGGATGTTGCCATATTCAAGCTGATTACGCTCGACAAAGCTTAAGGCCATACTGTCCGATAACGGGATGACAGCCGCCTGAAAAACGGCAATAGCAAGCATACCGAGCAATAGCAGTGCATAATGGTCATATATCAAATAAATGAATGCAAGCGCAGCAGCAGCAGTCAATGCTGCTGCCAGCAGGCGCAATGGTTTCTGCGTATAATCACTCAAAAGCCCCCAGACAGGCTCCATCACCGTATTGACTAAAGGTATCGCAGCGACTATGAGACCGACAAGCACGGGATCCAGCTGTTTTTCTTCCTGCAGGAAAACAGCGAGCAGCGGGAATAACGATCCATTTGATAAAAATGCTGTCAGATAAAAATATTGTAAAGATCGATATGTCGTTTTCGTTTCTGTCGGCATTACTGATGCTCATCCTTTGTCAGCAGATATAACGCTTCTGCGTAAATTGCAATGGCCTTCAGCATATCCTCAAGCAGTATGTGCTCATCTTGCTGATGGGCACTGTCCGGTGCACCTGGGAAAAGCGGCCCAAAAGCGACACCTTTCTTCATCGCTCTCGCATAGGTACCCCCGCCAATTGCCAGGATATCGGTTTGATCGCCTGTTTGACGACGATACACATCGAGCAACGTTTGGACCAGTGGATCATCCTTCTCCACATAAAGAGAAGGCAAATGGGATGTTTCCCGGAATCCGGCACCAGCTTCTGCAAGCTGTGTGAACAGCCTTGAAGTAACGGTATCATATGCGGTTGTGACTGGATAACGGATATTGACTCCGATTTGCCAAGCCTGGCCATCCTTCATGCTGAACTCGCCCAGATTGAGCGTCAGCGATCCCGATACATCATCTGTCAGCCCTAGATTAATGCCCTTGCCATGGTAATCTTCAAACTTTTCGACAAGCCAGCTCAGCATTTCCGTTATTTTACCGTGCATCGGCAGGGAAACAAGGAACTTAGCCAGTGCCACTACGGCATTGCTTCCTTTTTCAGGTGTCGAGCCATGGGCAGCTTTACCTGACATACTTAGACGTATAGTATTTTCTTTAGCTTCTGCCTTGCCAGTGAACCCTTCAGCAGCCAGGAAAGCCATATATGCTTCTTCCACTTGCTTCATACTCTCGCCTGTCAGAAGTGCCTCTGCGTGACCTGGAACCATATTCAATGCTTTACCGCCTTCAAAGCGCTCCAGTCGAAGCATGTCGCTTTGTGCAGTCACAGGGGGCAGTGAGATATAGCCATCGATGATTCCTTTTTCCGCGTATATGAGCGGAAAGTCCGCATCCGGTGTAAAGCCGGTATCCGGCATTTCCTCATGCTGGAAGTAATACTCCATGCATTGCCAATCACGTTCTTCATCCGTACCCATGATCAAGCGGATACGTTTTTTCGGTTCATGGCCCATATCCTTCAAGAGCTTCATGGCAAAATATGCGGCGACAACCGGTCCCTTATCATCCAAGGTCCCCCTGCCGAAAAGTCGATTTTCAGCCAAAGTCGGATTGAAGGCACCATAGGTCCACGTCCCATCAGCTGGCACGACATCCAAATGACCAAGTACACCTACCAAGCCGTCTCCTGTTCCATACTCGATATGACCAGCATAGCCATCGACATATTTGGTCGAAAATCCATCATCACTACCTGCTTGCAGCATATACACAAGTGCCTCATCAATCTTTTCACCGAACGGCTTTTTGTCCGTTTTTGTCGACACATCGTATACACTTGGAATGGATATAAGACCTTTCAATACTTCTGCATAAGCATCCTTATAAGCTGATGCCTTTTCAAACCAATCGATTCTTTCCATTGCTTTCGCCTCCTGAATTTTTATCAATATTCTTGTAAAGGGTAATTAACAGAAAATTTAACCTATCTCCTAGCCTTCTTTGCTCAATTGATGTAAAATACGGGTAGAAAGAGATTTAGAGCACCAGATTCTTATGTAAAACTAAGGAGTGGTTTTTTGAATCAATCAACATCCCGAATGCTAAACCGTGTAAAAGCTGTCTATCTTTATATCCGAGAAAGGGAAACAGTTTCTACTACTGAATTGGCTGAAGAATTTGGTATTACGGACCGTACGGTACAGCGCGATTTGAACGTGCTGGAGTATAACGGTTTAGTACAAAGTCCTCATCGGGGGGTTTGGTCAACGACCTCAAAAAAAGTCAAAATCTCTTGATTCAAATCGTACAACCTATGTAAAACTCTTACCATTTAAGGCAAGCTGATCTGCAAGCAGATCAGCTTTTTTTTGTATCACCGAACAGTCCGTCAAGTTCCTCATCAGAAAGTTCCCTGTATTCTCCCAGTTCAAGATCTTCATCCAGCTCCAAGCTGCCCATGCGCAATCGCTTTAAATAGGTGACCTCCATCCCGACGGCTTCGAACATGCGCTTAATCTGATGGAATTTCCCTTCGGTTATCGTTATCTCGATTTCAGAAACCGGACCAGCGTCCAGGATATGGAGGGTTGCCGGCTTCGTCACATACCCGTCATCCAAGGTTACACCTTGCTGGAATTGCTTGATGGTTTCTTCGGTCACTTCCCCATCGATACGGGCATAATAAAGCTTTTGCACATGTTTCTTTGGTGATAGTAGCTGATGTGCAAGCGTCCCGTCATTTGTCAAAAGCAGCAGGCCTTCCGTATCCTTATCCAATCTGCCGACGGGAAACGGCTCGAATATGCGATCTTCCGGCTGCAGGATATCGACCACAGTCTCATCCCGCTTGTCTTCCGTTGCCGACACCAATCCAGGCGGCTTATGCATCATCAAATAAATGAACTCCCTGTACGCCACTGTTTCCCCATTCACCTGTACATTATCTGTCTTTTCATCCACATGAATGGAAGGCGATTTGACCTGGACGCCATTCACCGTAATCGCTCCTTGTTTGAGGAGTGTCTTCACTTCTTTTCTGCTGCCAAATCCCATATTGGCCAGCAGCTTATCCAATCTCATCATTTAACCCTTCTTTCTTTTCATTAGGCGATCGAGGAACCCGATCCGATTTCCGAGTACACGTTCAAGCAATGTGGACTTATAGGAAAGGATCATATAAATGCCTCCCCCCACCAAAGCACAGACGAAGATGATGACAGCTGATGCAATTTGTCCATCTTCGAAAGTAATTGCAAAACCTAGAAGAAACTTGGTAAGCAATACCACAGCAGACATGATTGCTGTGAAAATCAAAATCAAGATTGTCCGCTTTGCAAGCTGTCGCACCGGGAAGTTCAGTACATGCTTCATCTTCAGGAAATTCAATACTGTTGCAATCCCGACCGCCAATGCAGTTCCCAAGATGGCTCCCTTGGCTCCGAAAGCATGGATGAGCGGAATATTGAAGAAAATCTTCACTAATAATCCCGCTGTCAAACTGATGACGGAAAAACGCTGCTCATTTATACCTTGCAGGATGGAAGAAGTTGTCGTGAACAACGCAAACAGCAGCGCAACAGGTGCGTACCAAACCATAAGATTACCCGCTTTTATATCAGGATTTAGAACAGCTTCTGTACCGTAAAACGCTGTATAAGCTTCACTTCCCAATAATGCAATTCCAATACTTGCGGGCAAAATCAAGAAAAGCACGATTTGTAATGACTGATTGATTTGCTGTAAATATAATTTGCGATCATCAGAGAAAAATGCACGCGTGATGGCCGGCACTGCTGCCAAGGATAATCCAATGGACAATGTCATCGGGATGGTGATGATTTTTTGACCATAAAAGTTTATTACTCCGAAGATATCAACAGCTACGTTCCCTTGTCCAATCGCTTCCAACGCACGCGGCATCGTGAACTGATCGATGAACTGGTAAAGTGAAGTAGCGATTCCAGTGACAACAAATGGGCCGGCATAGCTCAGCAATTCCTTAATGATTGTCCTATCTGAAATCGGGGCAGGACGGACGATTTGCTGCCTCATTTTCAATTCAAGATGCGGCTTACGGGCACGCCAATAGACATAGAGCACTGCACAGGACGCAAGTGCACCGACAAATGCTGCGAATGTCGCATAACCGACAGCTACGGCAATGTTTTCATGGAAGACATGCAGGGCAAGATAAGCACTGAGCAACAAGAATACGATGCGAGCGATTTGTTCCACCACGGTGGAAACAGCAGATGGACCCATGGACTGGTTACCTTGAAAGAATCCCCTGACGATACTCATTGCAGGTATGATCAAGTTGGCGAAACTGACGAGCTTGATTACATAAGCAACCGTTTCCGTTGTAAAACCTGACTTTCCATCTCCTACACTCCACTGTGCAATCCATTCAGCACCAAAGTACATGATCAGGAATGCCACGATACCCGTGGCTCCCATGATTCTGAAGCCGGTCTTGAAAACACGCTGGCTTGTCCGGTAATCCCCTAAACCATTATATTTTGATACAAATTTTGAAACACCCAACGGAATACCGATTGTAGAGATGCTGATCAATATATTATACGGGGTATATGCAAAGTTGAATAAAGCTCCCCCTGAGGAACCTACCAATGCATTGAACGGGATAACATAGATGATCCCGAGAAACTTCGACAGGAATGTAGCTGCCGTCAGCAGCAATGTCCCGCGAATCATTGTCGACAAAGCCATTATTTCACCTAACTCCTCTTTAAAATCCAATGAATCTATTTTATCATAAAGTAGACCTGATGGAAGAATTCCTTTGGATCCCATCAGCAGAAAGGAAGAACCAGCATGAATTACGATGTAGTAGTGATCGGCGGCGGTCCATCCGGACTCATGGCAGCCATATCGGCAGCCGAGCATGGCGCTCAAACACTTTTGATTGATAAAGGGAAAAAACTTGGCAACAAACTTGCGATATCCGGTGGCGGTAGATGCAATGTCACGAATCGTCTCCCGCAAGATGAAGTGATCAAGCACATTCCCGGTAACGGAAAATTTTTATATAGTGCATTTTCTATCTTTGACAATTACGATATCATTGATTTCTTCGAGAACCTTGGTGTGAAGCTGAAGGAAGAGGACCACGGACGGATGTTCCCTGTGAGCAACTCTGCTAAATCCGTTGTACAGGCCCTGCTCAATCGTCTGGATGCACTTCATGTCCGTGTCCGAACGGAAACACCAGTCAAAGCAATCCACTATGGCGAGCAAACACACGAAATTATCCTGAAAGACGGCGAAAAAATCGGCACAGGGGCTGTCATTGTCGCTGTAGGCGGGAAGGCAGTACCCCATACCGGCAGTACCGGAGACGGCTATGCATGGGCTAAGAAAGCAGGACATACGATTACGACGCTGTATCCGACAGAAGTGCCTCTGCTTTCTTCGGCAGACTTCATTAAACAAAAACTACTCCAAGGACTTGCACTGCGGGATGTAGCTGTAAGTGTACTGAATGAAAAAGGAAAAGCAATCATCACGCATCAGATGGATATGCTGTTTACCCATTTTGGAATTTCAGGACCTGCTGTATTGCGTTGCTCGCAGTATGTAGTGAAGGAGCTGATGAAAGGACGGAAAGATATCGGTATTCACATTGATGCAATTCCCGACAAGAAAGCTCACGTATTAATCGATGAGCTTTCACAAATGATAAAAGAGCAGCCTAAAAAAGCTTTCCGTAACTTGGTGAAAGGCATCGTTCCTGAACGGTATCTTGATTTTCTAATGGAACAGGCCAGCATAGTTCCGGATACAAAAGCGGCAAATATTTCCCGGGAAAATGTTGAGCAGTTCGTCAGCTTGATCAAGGGTTTTACCTTCCCTGTAAATGGCTCTCAGCCAATCGAAAAGGCCTTTGTTACCGGTGGCGGCGTTTCCGTTAAGGAAGTCGTACCGACAACAATGCAATCCAAACTTATGCATGGATTATACTTCTGCGGTGAAATCCTTGATATTCACGGTTATACTGGGGGTTATAATATTACCTCTGCCATGGTAACTGGCCGAGTAGCAGGCATGCATGCAGCTTGGGAAGCTGCTTCCGCTGCAAATTAATGTGAAGAAACCCTCCATCACGATGATGGAGGGTTTTTATTATGTATACTTATTCGAAAGCCTCGCCATAAGTAAAGTATCGTAAAATTCACCATCGCTTAACCTTTTATCATCTTTCAAACGGCCTTCGATCTGAAAGCCATAGGTTTGGTATAGAGCAATAGCTCTTTTATTTGAAGCAAGAACTGCTAGGTTGATTTTATGTAGTTTCTTCTCTTCTGACCATGCTATGACCATTTCCAGCATTCGTCTGCCTATGCCTAATCCCCAATAATCTTTTAAGATAGCAATGCCGAAAGTCACTTGATGCGAAAGGCGTCTTAATTTATTTCCTTCACATCTGCAATAACCCGCCATTTCTTGATCGACGTAAGCAACAAGACATAAATTTGTCGTTTCTTTTTGATCCGTTTCTATCAATTCTTCAAAATCTTTGGAAGATATATAGCCCTCTCCTTCTTCCCTATCCATATATTCCGTTTCTCCATCTGTTTTAAGTCTCAATTGTGCCAAAGCAGCAGCATCTTTTAATTCCGCTTCCCGGATGATAAGTTTTCTTTCATTTTTATCCTCCATTTCAAGCCCCCTTTTTTATAGCAAAAAATCCCTAATCCATATAAGGATCAGGGATTTCATCTTGCCTGGCAGCGTCCTACTCTCGCAGGGGCGAACCCAACTACCATCGGCGCTGAAGAGCTTAACTGCTGTGTTCGGCATGGGAACAGGTGTGACCTCTTCGCTATTACCACCAGACAATTCAAGAATTCATATGGAATGAACCCTCAAAACTAGATAAGAAACTTTTCATGCTTTACATCTCATGCGTGCCAAGCACCGGAGTGCTTGGTCTTTGGCGTTGACTTACTAAGTCTTTAGCGCTGCGGCTAGATCCAGCTCCAGAAACCAGAAACTGCGGCCTTTTTCGCTTTTCGTTTTTAGTTAAGTCCTCGATCGATTAGTATTCGTCAGCTGCACGTGTCACCACGCTTCCACCTCGAAC
>NZ_JBFEGH010000028.1:0-14985 GCF_047228925.1 Terribacillus jepli
CCAAGTGGTAAGGCAAAGGTCTGCAACACCTTGATCACCGGTTCAAATCCGGTTGCCGCCTCCATAGAATATTTTATGACATGCCGGTGTGGCGGAATTGGCAGACGCGCACGACTCAAAATCGTGTTCCGTAAGGAGTGCCGGTTCGACCCCGGCCACCGGTATCATCGGACAGCATGCCAAAGCTGTCAAATCAAGACTCTAACGTAAAGTTAGGGTCTTTTTTGCATTTCTCTTTATGTTCTTGGCAAAATTATCAATGTTGAAGCATTAAGCGTATATGCATCCAAGGTTAGATAGGTAAACAGTATTATCTACTGAAATTTTTAATACATAAAAAACACGGTGTATAGCAGCAAGGAAGTTATTAATGCGCGGTTTCGATCTAATAATGTTAGAAATTTAATGTATTGCAATTCAGAGATAGGGAGCGTAACCTTATCTGTTTAATCTAACTTGATGACCATAAGATCTGTGCCAATTCTCTATAGGTAATTCCTGAATACAAATGAACAAAAGGACTATAATAATGCCAGTTGTTTGTTCATTATTTTTACTGCTCTTGATGTGCCATCTACACCTAAATACAGGTTTAGCATTACTATTACATCAATCGCTGTAAGGATGGCATAAAAGGTCTGTTGCTTGTTTTTTCAGTTCTATAGCTAGAATACAGCTGATTATAGATGCGCATAAGCCATGCACAAATTAGAAGAGCAGTATACTGTTAGTCGCAGCGCGAAATGCCAAAGTACAGAACACCTGTAGCGGTAATATGATTCAACAGCATCAGAGCAACTTAAAAAGAATATTCGTTCAAGATTCTAACATAAGGTTAGAGTCTATTGTTCCCAAGACAGTGGACTTGGGAACAATTTTTTGTAATGAAGAGAGTTGGATCAGTGCCTTCTGCAGCAAATCTGAAAGAGGAATAAGACAAAGAAGGAGAATCCAGGTTTATATATGAAAACGGCGGACGAATTCTTCCTTTAATGTCTTGTCTGAAAATATCAGCATCCCGATAAGGGTAAGGAATGCATATAAAGAAGTAACTGCACATGCCCAAAGAATAGTAGCAACACCAGTGATGTATAATCCTATTGGAAGAAAGCCCATCACAATCATTGCAAGTATGTAGCCTGCATATTCTTGCCAGCGCATCCGCTTTTTTAAAATTATTGCCGTTATCAAAAGCGTAGCGGCAATAATTAAGAAAGGGATGACAAAATTCACCGACCAACGATGGAACCCAGACATGATGTCGATAGATACTAGCATAATTGATAGACCGAGCACTTGTACAACTATTTTTGAACCGGTATGTGCCAAGGAAAAGATAGTGTGGTTCAGAGATAGGAATAGGTATACAACGGGTCCTGCTACGGCCAGGACCCAAAGGTATTCCATGTTTACAAGCACATTAATAAGCAAACATGTACTTATTATGGCAATGGATAAAAAAGTTACGATTCTTGTGGTGATTGATTTTGCCTTAACTACTATACCTACATAGTCCGGATATAGATTTTGCTTTGTATGATCTGCTGGATCAGTTACTTTACGATGACATAAGGGACATGTGATATGCTGGACCGAAACACCACAATTATTGCAATAACTCACCTTGTTTCCCCCCAGCCATTGGAATAAACCTTCACGTCAAGACCGGTTAAACTAGCAAGTTGACTGAAGAACGATTTAATTATATCCGTTTCTACAATCGAACGCGCAAATGTAATGGTCATTTGATCATTAACGGAACACACTCCACAATTGATAGGGCTATTTTTAGTCGGATACAGGATGAATTCCATTCTTTCTACATAGTTTTTCATCGAGTCAGACAGCTTAACATTTCCTATATTGGAAAGTGTAAGTGTTTTGCCCATTTCCCCAAAGTGTTTAAAACCATAGCGCATTGCCGGATGCTTCAAGAATAATGGTACGATCCTTGTTTTTAAGCTCTTTTGCAGCTGCACATGACGATTGATACCATCTTGTAAATGTTCTATATCCGTCTTTCTTTTTAATTGCTCGGATACTGTTTTCATAATATCTTTTAAGGTTATTTCCTCCGTGATATCCACTTTTATATTAACAACAGAAAAAAAGTTTCTTAATGTTACTGAAGGAAACTTTCGTCGAAGGTTAGCAGGCAGTGCAATCGTAATATTTTCATTGTATATGCCATATTTCATCGTTTCGGAATAAATGGAATGGATGAGTACAGCGGTAAGGAATTCAGTTATTGAAGCACCCATGCTTTTGGCAAAATTGTTTAATGTGGAAGCATTAATTATTCCATGGATGACGTTTATGCCGGAAGGTTCAAATGGTGTTCCTTTAATTTGAAACGAACGCGGTACTTTATCACGCAGATAGTCGTGTTTAGTCTTCTGATAATACCTTATAAAACTATCGTCTATTTCATACTTACTTGGAACTTCATCCGGTAATAGCACATCACCGTCGACTGCCAAGTCTTCCCCTTGTAACGTCAGATACTGATAGACTAACGTTTTAAGAAATTCAACAGCACCGGTCCCGTCAGTCAGGGAATGAAAAATTTCAACAGATATTCTTTGGTTGTAGTATAAAACCTTTAACAAGTATCCATTATTCTCCCTTGGATTAATGGGATGGCATGGATAGGTAGTTTCCTTTTGAACTTTAAGGCGTTCTTCATTCCCCTCCATAAAGTCCCAAAATAGTCCCTGGCGTACTTTTACAGCTAATGTCGGGAACCGTTTTATTACAGTGTCTAAGGCATCTTGTAAAATCTTTTCATCAACAATGTTCTTCATTAATACAGAAACACGAAACACCGAGGAATTAGAGGTTTCTGTTACTGCATGAAATACTTTTCCAGCATTATCGATTTTATACCATTTGTTCATCAACTTACCTTCTTCGTATATATTAATTAGAAAAATCCGAAAATATTTATTGAGACACCTTATATTTCTAAAGTCCAGTTGCCATACGATTGAATTATAGCATCATTGACATGGGACGTATACATACCAACAAAGCAAAAACATCAGTTGTAGTAACAGCGTTTAGTTGTACTCAAACATTGCAGTGGAGGTAATCAGCAGTTGATGTAATATAACAGCAAGTGGTACCTTTAGGAGTAAATTGTGCGGCTCGTTATTGACTCAAAGTGAATAGCCCAATATGATTTACTTAGTTAAGCGCTTAACATTGGCGGTGAGAAGAACCAGGACGGATATAGAGAGTAGGAGTGAGTCATGAGAGTCACAATTTATGATGTCGCTGATAAAGCAGGTGTATCTATTGCTACGGTTTCCAAGGTAATAAATAATACGGGGAAAATAAGGGATTCAACGCGCCAAAAAGTATGGAACGTCATGAAGGAATTAAATTACCAGCCGAGCGTCATGGCCTCAGCGCTGACAGGAAAAAGTACGGAAACGCTGGGCTTATTAGTTCCGGATATATCCAATCCCTTTTTCTCTGAATTGGCTCGGACTATTGAAGATAGGTCTCATGAGCAAGGTCTGAGTGTCATTATGTGCAGCACGGACGATAATGAAGAGAAGGAAAAGAAGTACTTGGAGTTATTGCAAAGGAAACAGGTCGATGGCTTGATTATTGCCTCTTCATTCAATGATAGGAATTTATTGAAACAGCTGGTGAAGCAAAATATCCCGCTGGTGATGCTGACACAAGACGATCCTTCGCTGGGTGTAACTTGTATTTCAGTTGATGATTTCAGTGGAGGCTTTGAGGCTACTTCCCATCTTTTGTCTTTAGGGCATGAAAATATAGCTATTCTTGCAGAGAATACATCTAGCAGTAAGATGAGAATTTTTGGTTCACGAGATGCATATGAAACATTTGGTTTAACTTTTAACGATAGTAGAATTATCAGAACAACTGCATCCGTAGCAAACGGGAAAAATTGTTTGGATCATATATTGGAATACAATCCAGCAACAACAGCAATATTTGCGTGTAATGATCAGTTGGCGATTGGTGTGCTGCAGCGGGCTAAGGAAAGGGGCATTGTCGTTCCAGACAAATTATCCATCGTAGGATTTGATAATACAATCTTAGCAGAAACAACAGTACCTTCATTAACTACAGTGGCTCAGCCAATAAAAGAGATGGGGAGTAAAGTAGTCGATCTTATTTTAGAAACGATTAAAAAACAAGTACAACCGAAAGAAAGAATATTGTATAATCCCGAGTTGATTATCAGAGAAACAACCAGCAAATGTCGTTGACTCAATTTATTAGGAGTGGTATTCATGCTTAACATCAAATTCAACATTTTTCATTAGGCTGGGGAAGGGCTTTCCTCAAATACTGAGGTGTGAAGATACGCACTTCCACTGCATTAAGTGTATAAAACCGTTATTTTGTAGTTGTATTAGTATGAAAATGTGTTACAATGCATAATATCAATGAAAGCGCTTAACTGAGGATTATGATGATGAAGGGAGGCTGATGATTTGGTATGCATAAATAATAAAGATGAACTGTTTGAATGATAACGGTTGCCAGTGCGATTCTCTTCTAAAGAAGAGGATTTAATTTTTATTTTTAATGTAAGGGCTTACATTAATCTGTGTGGGTGAGCACATCATACTAAAAAGGGTGAGGTTGAGATGAAAAAATGTCTTTTTATAGTCACTTTTTTAGTTTTTACATTACTATTATCAGCTTGTTCAGCTTCAAGTAGCAGCCAAGATGAGAAGCTGCAATTTTACGTATCCGGTGATACAGTGGAAGGTTCAGCCTTAACCACGATGTCAAAAAAATATACAGAAGAAACTGGTGTAGAAATAGAAGTAGTTGATATTCCCTATGCTGATATGGGCACGAAGATAACAAATATGATCCGTTCCAAAGATGCCCCTGCATTGGCGCGCGTTACTGGATTTAATCCTGTATGGAATGGCCAGCTATTGGATTTGTCCGACATTGCCGAAAAAAACAATGTGAACACAGATTTAGGCATAACAGTTGATGGAGAGCTAATAGCACCTCCATTGGATCTTACTGCAGTAGGTATGTTCATTAACACAGATTTGTTTGATGAAGCGGGTGTTCCTTACCCAACCAGTGAAGAGGAAGTGTGGACATGGGACGAATTCATAAACTCATTAGAAACTGTGCTGGAAAAAACAGATGCTAAGTATGGAATGGTGATGGATGGATCAGAGCACCGTCTGAATGCATTTTTATATCAACATGGAAGCAATGGATTCTATGAAGAAAATGGCGAGTTTACAACGAATGATCAAACAAAGGATGGAATTCAGAAGTTTGCGGATTTGAATGATAACCGAATTATGCCGGAATCTGTTTGGACTTCTGGAGAAGATGCAGCATCCATGTTCAAGAGCGGATTAGTGGCAGCATATATGTCTGGTTCTTGGCAGATCACCGACTTCTCTAAAAATATAACAGACTTTGCATGGAAATCAGTATATATGCCTTATGAAGATGTCAGGGCAACTAATTTGGGCGGCAACTACTTAGTTGCTTTTGATGGATCGGGGCAAGAAGAAGAAGCGAAGGCGTTCATTGATTGGCTGTACCAAAAAGAAAACTATGAAGAGCTAGCCAGTTTAGGCGGATACTTACCTGTTACAGATGACGCGGAAATCGAGTATGAAGTCGGAGAGGAAGCTTATACTGTTTATCAAAATGAAATTGCTTCTTCTGATCCTGTAGCTAACTTGCAAAGAAATGAAATGGTCAAGCAGCAGCTTGTTTCAAAAAGAAGTGCCAGCAATGCCATTCATGATGAAGTTGTAAAATTACTCAATGATGAAATTGATATTGATCAGACCCTCGAGAACATAAAAAATAATTTTACCGATGCGAATAAAGAATAAAAGAAATTGGGTGCGATCATCAGGAATGATTGCACCCAATCCTTTCGCCTCCCCAGCAATTTTTCACTTCTTTAGAACCTGCATATGCATTTTTATGACGATTTTTACCTGCTTACTTGTAATAACACGGACACCGTAGATTTTCAGCATGGCAATTCACAAAATTGATGTTGAAAGAGAGAAAGGGTGTTATGGATGAATGAGATTGCAAGTTCCCCTGCTCAAACGGAAAATAAAAGACAGAGAATTCCTAAATACAAGGATAGAAATCGAAAATGGGCCTTCATGTTTATTGCTGCAAACCTAATCTTGTTTTTAATATTTTTTGCTTGGCCAGCGGTTTTGGGGATTTACTACTCCTTTACTGATTATAACGGTAACTCAGCTACTTTTATCGGTTTGGAAAACTATATCAATTTGTTCCAGGATGAAAGTTTCTATAAGGCGATGTCCCGCACGTTTCTTTATACATTGATAGGTGTGCCGTTTATATATTGTACCTCTTTGTTCGTTTCGGTATTACTTGTAAGTAAGCATACAAAGGGAAAAACAGTAGCCAAGACAATTTTCTTCTTTCCTTGGTTAATATCCCCGATTGTAGTAGGGGTGCTGTGGAGATGGATGTTTGGCGAGAGTTTCGGATTTGTAAACTATATCATTCAGTTACTTGGCGGTAATCCGCTGCCCTGGTCATCTACAGGGAATTTAGCATTCGTTGTCGTCCTTTTTGCCACTGCATGGGCCGGGACTGCTTTCAACATGCTGATTTTCATTGGGGCATTGGTAAGTATTCCGAAATCTTTATATGAGGCAGCTGATGTGGATGGTGCGACTGGATGGCAGAAATTCTGGCATATCACCTTGCCCTCGCTACGGTCGACATCATTCCTGGTCGTTTTGCTTGCCACTTTTGGTTTGATGAAGGAGTTTCCAATGGTACAGTCGCTTACAGAAGGCGGACCGGGGACGGACACTACGTTTGCTGTTCAATATATCTATGAAACAGGGTTTGATCAAATGAAAGTAGGCTATGCAAGTGCGGCTTCCATGGTACTATTTGTCATCTTGCTTGTTTTTTCATTGATTCAATTTAAATATGCCAAAGGAGGAAGAGTGGAATGAATAAACTGAATGATAGATTTTCAACAGTCATGCTGACAACTGCTCTTTATATCGTGGCTTTCATCTATCTCTTCCCTATCATTTGGCTATTATTAAGCTCTCTCAAGCCTGGCAGCGAATTATTTTCTTACCCTTTGAGCATCATACCGGAAAATCCAACGACAGACAACTTCGTCTATTCGTGGGCAACAATGGACTTCCTGAAATATTTCCTAAATACCTTGATAGTCGCGGTTATCACTACTGTGCTGACTGTAATAGCAAGTGCTTCCTGTGGTTATGCTTTAGCGAAATATAAATACAAATGGCTTTCTGTATTTTTTCTATGCATGCTGGCAACAACGATGCTGCCAACAGAAGTCATCATGAACCCGACATTTTCCGTCATTCTTAACTTGGGATTGTACGACAGTCTTGCAGGATTGATTATACCTTCGATTAATACTGCGACAGGGGTATTCATGTTCCGTCAGTACTTTATGACAGTACCGAATGATCTTTTGGAATCTGCCCGGATTGATGGAGCCAGTGAAGGGAGGATTTTCTTCCGCTTGATGCTGCCGATCGCCAAACCAATCATTATCACCTTGGCTATCTTTTCCTTTCAATGGAGGTGGAATGATTATATCTGGCCGTTGATTGTACTAAGTGATCCGAATAAATATACTGTGCAAATCGCTTTGAGAAGTATAGTGGGAGCCGAAAATATTGATTGGGTATTACTCCTTTCTTCTTCCATCATATCCCTAGTACCAATGATTATATTATTCATTGTCTTTCAGAGATATATCATGGATTCGAATACAACGTCCGGCTTAAAGGGATAAGTACAATTTGATGTAAAATAATCTTCATTGTGGGTGGTGACTAGGCTTGTATGAAAAAATGGTGAAACTAAATGACGATTTATCAGAGTCCTATTTTGATTTACAAATAGATGATGTGAATAGTCGATATTTTGGAGGGGTGATCTTTCAAGCTACGGGTATCCCCAGCCCGAGTCATACGGGGACTGGCAGCGTAATTGGCAGCTGGGTAAGCGCCTATGTGAATCGTGATTCCCGTTTTTTTCATCTGGATGCACTAGCGGAAAGGTTGGATGCTGCTTTGGATTATATGCTGAGGCAGCAACATGAAGATGGAACCATTTCACCGGGATGGACCAATTACAATTCGCCGCCTGATACTGGATTTATCGTAACTGGATTTGCCCAAATCTATCATTTGTTGAATAAGGATAATGGACGAAAGGCACAGGATTTAACGGACAAAGTCAAAACCTTCCTTCATAGAACCATACCGGCAATGCTGACAGGTGGCTGTCACACCCCGAACCACCGATGGGTCATGACTTCTGCCTTGTGTCATCTTCATGCTATCTTCGGAAATGATGAATTATTGGATCAGGCTGAAGCGTGGCTTGCAGAAGGAATCGATATTACAGCGGATGGAGAATGGACCGAAAGAAGCAATGGTATCTATAATTCTGTCAGTAATATTTTTATGTATCACATTGCTCGGTTAAGAAAAAAGCCAGAATTACTAAAATATATCAGGAAAAATCTTAATATGATGCAGTACCTCATCCATCCGGACGGTGAGGTTGTAACGGAATATTCAGGTCGACAAGACTATGGCCATGCTCTCGATTTAGCGCCATATCATCTGATCTGCAGCTTGATGGCGCACCACGACTGTGATCCCATTTATGGAGCCATGGCAGCCATGGCTGCTGAAAATTTGAAGGATATGGGACCGGTAAATAACCATATCATGATAGGGTATTTATTATTCCCTTTTATCAAAGAACAAGAGTATACAAACAGAGCATTGCCGGTCGAATATGAAGTTCTGTTTAATGCAGATTTCCCAGTAAGCGATAACTTACAGAAAATAAAGTATGTTGGTCATGGTTCTATTATTGAACATAGCAGCATGCATGAATCCTTTGGAGCACCCGTTGTTCGTTATCGCAAGGATAATGAAAGTGTTACATTAATGAGCAGAAACGAATCTTTTTTTTCACTACGCAAAGGAAGCGCGAAATTATTGGGCGTCAAATTATATAGCAGCTTTTCACCAGGGATAATCGAATTGGAGACAATAGAAAAAACAGATGGGGCTTATCATTTAAGGAAAGTTATAGAAAAAGGCTATCGAGGACCGATTCCAAATCAATACTTATCGAGCACGGAACAGACTAGTATTTGGTATCTGCTCCCGCATCAGCATAGGGAATTAACCCATAACCAAAAGTTTGAAGTGGATATCGCGATAAAAAGGACCGATAATGATACCTGGAAAATTCATTTGAAAACAGATGAGAGAGAAGATGTATTGATGCAAGTAGAGTTCCTTTTCAGTAATGATGGGCAGCTGGTGGGCAAGGAAGTATCCGAAATCGATGATTCTGCGTATTTTTGGAAAGGCAGTGAACTAATTTTTAATTCTGGTGATAGTCGCTTGGTAATGAAAGGCGGAGGTCATGAACATTGGATGGAATATATAGGGGTATTCGATGAAGTGAAAAATGTAACATCTGTTAAAGTTAACCTTGTTTCTCCTGTCGACAAGTGGTTTGTTATATCCGTGACTTAAGAAAGTTAATAATATAATGTAATCATAAAAGGGAGATCTACTTGTACGAGCAACGATCTAGCTTTTGCGATTTGTTTAAAAGGATTTACGCGAAGGTTGTGGGCTTCTTCTGATAAGCCGAATACGTTTGTGGTTCATTTGAACGTTTTAACACCATCTTGATTTGAATAGCTCCCGCGTTGCCCGATGCGCAGAGTGCAAAGATAGTTCTATACCGGACACAGCGGAAGGGAATAGAGGACGCAATGACCAATAAAATTGTTATCCAATCAGATTCTAACAGGAGTTAGAATCTTTTTTGATTTTAACAACATCCTTAAGGGATAACATTCGATGGTATTCAGATGGTAATATTAAGCTAAACAAAGAGTTGGGAGAAATAACTTATGGAAAAGATCATGGTTGTGGAAGATGACATGAAAATTGCAGAATACTTAGGTTCCCATATAGAGAAGTATGGATATGAAGTGACCGTTGCTACAGATTTTGAAAAAATTATGGATACATTCCTTGATATACAGCCTAAGCTTATTTTACTGGATATCAATCTGCCTAGTTTTGATGGATATTATTGGTGCAGGCAAATCAGGAAAGTATCCATTTGTCCTGTGATTTTTATTTCCGCTCGGACTGGTGAGATGGATCAAGTGATGGCGATCGAAAATGGAGGGGATGACTTTATCACAAAGCCATTCAACCCGGATATTGTCATGGCGAAGATCAGAAGCCAAATGCGGCGTGCTTATGGGGAGTATGCGGCAAAGTCCGAAGAAAGAGTGCTTACCCAAGAGGGATTACATTTTTATCCGGAGCGATTGGAATTGCGATTCGGGGATCGATCAACGCAATTGACGAAAAAAGAAACAGACATTATCGAAAGTTTGCTGGAGCGTTATCCCCGAGTTGCTGGCAGGCAGGATTTGCTGGCGAAATTATGGGATGATCAAGCCTATGTGGATGAGAATACCTTGAATGTGAATATAACGCGCGTTCGTAATAAGTTCCAAGGAATAGGGATTGAAGATGCTGTGGAGACCGTCAGGGGAGCAGGATATCGTTTACGCATCACGTGGAAAGAGGAAAGAGCATGAAACTATTTCTTCGCGAGCATGTGCTGCTCATTGTGGTCCAGCTCATTCAATCTCTGATGGTACCGATACTATTTTGGCTGGATGGCTATCGTGATCTTGGCGTGGGTCTTTATGCCTTTTTCCTATCACTGCTTTTATTAACCGCATTTCTCTGTTATCGATATTTAAGCCGAAGGAATTTTTATCATAGATTACAGAAGTCGCTGACAGCGCTCGATCAATCGTTAGAGACGACCGAACGTGCACCTATTTCAGAAGCGCTCGATCAATTGCTTGCTGCCCAGTACCGCTTATATCGTGAAGAACTGCTAAAAGGCGAAGATAGACAGGGTGAGCATTTGTTATTTATGGATCGTTGGGTCCATCAGATGAAGACACCGCTTTCTGTTATCGAATTAACAGCACAAACGCTGGATGAACCAGAATCGTCCAGCATCCGGGAGGAAACGGACCGAATTCGTTATGGCTTGAATACTGTTCTCTATCTAGCGAGACTTCGTACCATTACAGAAGATTTCCATATCAAGCCTGTCGTCCTCTCGAAGCTAATCCACGAAGTCAATCAAGAAAACAAGCGATTCTATATTAGAAATGAAGTATATCCAGTACTGAAGGAAGAGAAAACAGGGGCAATAGTGGAGACGGATGAAAAGTGGCTGTTCTTCCTGCTATCGCAGCTGGTACATAATGCTGTTAAATACTCTGCAGGAAAATCAAACCAAATCATCCTTTCTCTCTATGAGAGATCAGATGAATTGGTACTGGAAGTGAAGGATTTTGGAGTTGGCATTCCGGTTGTAGATAGGAAACGTATCTTCAATAAGTTTTATACCGGCGAAAATGGCAGAAAATATCGCGAGTCTACCGGTATGGGATTGTATTTGGTGAAAGAGGTCGCTGAAAAACTGGAACACTATCTGGAAATGGAATCAATCGAAGGAGAAGGGACGACATTCCGGATCATTTTCTCCAAAACACAAAACCTTACACCAATGTAAGGTTCGTGAAAGCATAATCGATAGTAGGAAGGGTACTGTTCAGGCTATGCTTGGATTAAGCATTGGAGAGGAGAATGGATTATGCTCAAGCTTACAAAAGTCAGTAAAATCTATGAAGGAAAGGTTGCTTATCGCGCCCTTACGGATATCGATCTAGAAGTGGAAAAGGGTGAATTTGTTGCCATTATGGGACCGTCGGGAAGCGGAAAAACGACCCTTTTGAATATCATTTCCACAAACGATGCACCGACAACCGGGCAGGTGGAAATCGATGGACAGCAACCGCATCAGCTAAAGAAGAATGCTTTGGCTAAATTCCGTCGTAATCAATTAGGATTCATCTTTCAAGATTTCAACTTATTGCATACCCTTACTGTTCAGGAAAATATCATCCTGCCGCTCACATTGGATGGTGTTCGTGCAGGAGATATGCAGAAGAAAGCGCAGCAAATAGCGAAGAGTCTTGGTATCGAACCAATTATGAATAAGCGTACGTATGAGATTTCCGGAGGACAGGCGCAGCGTGTGGCCATTGCCAGGGCGATGATCCATGAGCCGAAATTGCTGTTAGCGGATGAGCCTACAGGAAACCTTGATTCAAAAGCGGCCAAGGATGTCATGAAGATGCTGGTATCCATCAATGAAAGCAATAAAACAAGCTTGTTGATGGTAACACATGACCCGCAGGCTGCAAGTTATTCTGACCGTGTTGTTTTTATTCGGGATGGAAAGCTGCATTCCGAGATTCATCGAGGAGAGAGCAGACAGGCATTCTTCCAGAAGATAATCGATATGCTTTCACTGATGGGAGGAGAGGGAAATGACTTTTCGACAGTTCGCGTTTAGAAATGTCTTACGCAATAAACGTCTATATATTGCTTACTTCCTCAGCAGTCTGTTTACGGTGATGGTATTTTTTACATTTGCGATCTTTGCTTTCCATCCAGCTTTATCAGATGGGTCCACCAATAAGTATGCCCTGTTCGGGATGGCTGTCGCTGGTGGAATCATTTATCTATTTTCTTTTTTCTTTGTTTTGTATTCGATGAGCTCCTTCTTGCAGTCAAGGAAGAAAGAGTTTGGCTTGTTGATTGGTTTAGGAGCGTCCGATAAGCAAATCAGGCTTATGGTATTTTTAGAGAATATCTTAATCGGTTTTTTTGCAACCGCTGGCGGAATATTGATTGGCTTAGTATTTGCAAAATCAATACTTTTAATTGCTGAGAACATATTGATCATCGATGCATCACTTGATTTTTATTTCCCAGTATTGGCGATTGTCGTAACATTTGTCAGTTTCCTCTTTCTCTTTTTCTGTATATCGGTTTTTGTTGCATTCCTTTTACGTACAAATAAGCTGGTGGATCTGATTAAAGGTGATAAACAGTCCAAAGGAGAACCGAAAGCATCGATTATGCTATCTATCCTCGCAGTTCTTCTATTAATTGCAGGATATGGTGTTGCTCTTTATGTGAAAGGTGCCAGTGTTGTCTTTGCCATGATCCCGGTTATTATCGTGGTGACACTGGGGACATACATCTTGTTTACGCAATTAAGTGTGTATTGCATCAGACTGTTGAAAAAAAATAAATCGATTTTCTGGCGGAAGACTAATATGCTGCTTTTCGGTGATTTATCATTTCGAATGAAAGATAACGCTAGAACCTTTTTCATGGTAGCGATTATATCAACTGTTGCTTTTAGTGCCATTGGGACATTATACGGATTCCAATCTTATCTTACAAAAGGGGTAAAGGAGATGAATCCATATACTTATACGTACAGTCCGTTTCTGGACGATAGGGAAGAAGTGATCGAGCAAGATTTGCAACAGATCGATGCTATCTTGGATCAAGAGAAAATAGATGCAGACATGGTAACAGCAGACTTGGAATTTTATGATACATCTGTGGAAGAGTCCCCTGTATTGATAGTGAAAGCTTCTGATTACAACCGTTTTGCTGCAATAATCGATGAGAAGCAACTTCACCCAGAGGAAAATGAGGCAATCGTTTTGGAACAAAGTGATGCGGTAATCACAGGAGGACAGAAAGCAAGTGAAGTGTTGAAGAAATCCAACGTCCAACTGGATAACGGATATGAAATTCAACCAAGTAACGTAGTAGAATCTGCAGTTGGTTTAGGTTTGAGCGGTTATTATGTCGTGAATGATAGCACTTATAATCAGCTTGGAACCCCTGTCAGAACAGATATGACTGCGGTATGGAATGTGAATGATGGAAACGAAAATCAAGTGATTGAAGCTGGGAAAAAGTTAGAGGAACAAATAGAGCATAAAGTGTTTTCTGTTGATTATACACTTTACGAAATCAATAAAGCGTATGGACCGATTCTATTTATCGGCTTGTTTATCGGCATTGTGTTCTTTGTTTCGGCGGGAAGCTTTCTTTACTTCCGATTGTTTATGGATATTGATGGAGAGAAGCGCAAGTTCCGATCGATTGCCAAAATCGGTTTGACTCAATCAGAATTGAAAAAAGTAGTGAACCGGCAAATTGCCATTTTATTTTTCTCGCCGATTGTGGTGGCACTCCTTCACGGTGCAGTAGCACTTACGGCTTTATCGCACTTGTTTGACTACAATTTAACAGTAGAATCTGCCCTTGTCCTGGGAAGTTTTGCGCTGATTCAACTACTGTATTTCTTGGTTGTCCGAGTTTTCTATGTGAAAAACGTGATACGAACGGTCTTCGAATAAGGATCTTTGTTTATGTGTTATAAAGAAATAGCATAGGATTTGTAGAGTAGCAATACTGATTCAAAGGATGGAGACTTGTAAAAAGACTTTTCCCTTGATGGGAAGTGCAAAAACTGCTGGATCTCGGGATCTGGCAGTTTTTTTGAGTTGTAATACAGAAATGATATGCTTTCATTGAAAGCTGCCGTTGGAAGATCCGATGCTATTGGATATGGTATTTATAATGCCCTGGGTGTTAAATGGGATAGCGTAGTATGTTTCACATTTGAAGGAGTCGTGGTTGATGAAAGTACTTTTGCCGCCAGTTGCCAAACTGCTTCCGGTTCATGTAAAATAAGAGTTGCGTTATTTGTAAATAGAACCTTAAGTCTGCGTTTGGTAAGGCATTAAATGTAACGAAAAGAATGTAATACGAAAAAAATCTAGTTAATTTTAAATAATGTATTGCTTTTTCTTTCTGGAGCATATATAATCTAACTTGTCCTTAAGAAAAGGGACACGATACATAAGAGGTCTGGTGGTAATAGCGAAGAGGTCACACCTGTTCCCATGCCGAACACAGCAGTTAAGCTCTTCAGCGCCGATGG
>NZ_JBFEGH010000029.1:0-3034 GCF_047228925.1 Terribacillus jepli
TGAACCTTGAAAACTAGATAAGAAACAACATGCCAGAACATCAAACTTTAAAGCAAGACAATTTTTATTGTCGCGAATTTAAGCATCATGCGTTATTAGTTAAGTGAAGAAGGGCGCACGGTGGATGCCTTGGCACTAGGAGCCGATGAAGGACGGGACTAACACCGATATGCTTCGGGGAGCTGTAAGTAAGCTTTGATCCGGAGATTTCCGAATGGGGGAACCCGCTATCCGTTGTTGGATAGTACGTATCACTGAATACATAGGTGATACGAGGCAGACCCGGGGAACTGAAACATCTCATTACCCGGAGGAAGAGAAAGCAAATGCGATTTCCCAAGTAGCGGCGAGCGAAACGGAATCAGCCCAAACCAGAAGGCTTGCCTTCTGGGGTTGTAGGACACTCCTTTGGAGTTACAAAGAAACCATGTAGACGAAGCGGCTTGGAATGGCCCGCCATAGAAGGTAAGAGCCCTGTACTTGAAATGTGGTTTCCTCCGGAGTGTATCCTGAGTACGGCGGAACACGTGAAATTCCGTCGGAATCCGGGAGGACCATCTCCCAAGGCTAAATACTCCCTAGTGACCGATAGTGAACCAGTACCGTGAGGGAAAGGTGAAAAGCACCCCGGAAGGGGAGTGAAATAGAACCTGAAACCGTGTGCCTACAAGTAGTCGAAGCCCGTTAATGGGTGACGGCGTACCTTTTGTAGAATGGACCGGCGAGTTACGATCCCCTGCAAGGTTAAGTTGTATAGACGGAGCCGCAGCGAAAGCGAGTCTGAATAGGGCGATATAGTAGGTGGTCGTAGACCCGAAACCGTGTGATCTACCCATGTCCAGGGTGAAGGTCAGGTAACACTGACTGGAGGCCCGAACCCACGCACGTTGAAAAGTGCGGGGATGAGGTGTGGGTAGGGGTGAAATGCCAATCGAACACGGAGATAGCTGGTTCTCTCCGAAATAGCTTTAGGGCTAGCCTCAAAGGATGATGGTTGGAGGTAGAGCACTGATTGGACTAGGGGCCCTCATCGGGTTACCGAATTCAGTCAAACTCCGAATGCCAATCAATCTACTTTGGGAGTCAGACCATGGGTGATAAGGTTCATGGTCGAAAGGGAAACAGCCCAGACCGCCAGCTAAGGTCCCAAAGTGTGTGTTAAGTGGAAAAGGATGTGGCGTTGCTTAGACAACCAGGATGTTGGCTTAGAAGCAGCCATCATTGAAAGAGTGCGTAATAGCTCACTGGTCGAGTGACGCTGCGCCGAAAATATACCGGGGCTAAACACACCACCGAAGCTGCGGATTGACATCTACGATGTCAGTGGTAGGAGAGCGTTCTAAGGGCGGTGAAGGTCGATCGTGAGGACGGCTGGAGCGCTTAGAAGTGAGAATGCCGGTATGAGTAGCGAAAAAAGAGTGAGAATCTCTTTCATCGAAAGCCCAAGGTTTCCTGAGGAAGGCTCGTCCGCTCAGGGTTAGTCGGGGCCTAAGCCGAGGCCGAAAGGCGTAGGCGATGGATAACAGGTTGATATTCCTGTACCACCTAAATCCGCTTGAACGATGGGGGGACGCAGGAGGATAGGGAAAGCGCGCTGCTGGTCATGCGCGTCCAAGCCGTGAGGAAGTTGAGCAGGCAAATCCACTCAACATTATTCCAGGCGGTTATGGGGAGGGAAATTTAGTACCGAAGTTCCTGATTTCACACTGCCAAGAAAAGCCTCTAGTGAGGAAATAGGTGCCCGTACCGCAAACCGACACAGGTAGGCACGGTGAGTAACCGAAGATGATCGGGAGAACTCTCGTTAAGGAACTCGGCAAAATGACCCCGTAACTTCGGGAGAAGGGGTGCTTCTTTTTAGGAGAAGCCGCAGTGAAAAGGCCCAAGCGACTGTTTAGCAAAAACACAGGTCTCTGCAAAGCCGTAAGGCGAAGTATAGGGGCTGACACCTGCCCGGTGCTGGAAGGTTAAGGGGAATGGTTAGGGACTTCGTCCCGAAGCTGTGAACCGAAGCCCCAGTAAACGGCGGCCGTAACTATAACGGTCCTAAGGTAGCGAAATTCCTTGTCGGGTAAGTTCCGACCCGCACGAAAGGTGCAACGACTTGGGCACTGTCTCAACGAGAGACCCGGTGAAATTATACTATGCGTGAAGATGCGCATTACCCGCGACAGGACGGAAAGACCCCGTGGAGCTTTACTGTAGCCTGATATGGAATGTTGGTACAGCTTGTACAGGATAGGTGGGAGCCTTAGAAGCCGGAGCGCCAGCTTCGGTGGAGGCATCCGTGGGATACCACCCTGGCTGTATTGACATTCTAACCCAGAACCGTTATCCGGTTCGGAGACAGTGTCAGGTGGGCAGTTTGACTGGGGCGGTCGCCTCCCAAAGAGTAACGGAGGCGCCCAAAGGTTCCCTCAGAATGGTTGGAAATCATTCGTAGCGTGCAAAGGCAGAAGGGAGCTTGACTGCGAGACCTACAAGTCGAGCAGGGACGAAAGTCGGGCTTAGTGATCCGGCGGTGCCGTATGGAAGGGCCGTCGCTCAACGGATAAAAGCTACCCCGGGGATAACAGGCTTATCTCCCCCAAGAGTCCACATCGACGGGGAGGTTTGGCACCTCGATGTCGGCTCATCGCATCCTGGGGCTGTAGTCGGTCCCAAGGGTTGGGCTGTTCGCCCATTAAAGCGGTACGCGAGCTGGGTTCAGAACGTCGTGAGACAGTTCGGTCCCTATCCGTCGTGGGCGTTGGAAGTTTGAGAGGAGCTGTCCTTAGTACGAGAGGACCGGGATGGACGCACCGCTGGTGCACCAGTTGTTCCGCCAGGAGCACAGCTGGGTAGCTACGTGCGGAAGGGATAAGTGCTGAAAGCATCTAAGCATGAAGCCCCCCTCAAGATGAGACTTCCCATCATTTTAAATGAGTAAGATCCCTCAGAGACGATGAGGTAGATAGGTTCGAGGTGGAAGCGTGGTGACACGTGCAGCTGACGAATACTAATCGATCGAGGACTTAACTAAAAACGAAAAGCG